>JAHFDQ010000324.1 GCA_023248915.1 Archangiaceae bacterium
CCAAGAAGGGCATCACCTCGATTCAGATGGACATCAAGATCACCGGCCTGACCACCGAGATCATGCAGCGCGCGCTCGAGCAGGCGCGGGTGGGCCGGCTGCACATCCTGGGCAAGATGCTCGAGGCGATTCCGGCGCCCCGCAAGTACGTCAGCCAGTACGCCCCGCGCATCACCACGCTGCAGATTCGCCCCGAGTTCATCAAGAACGTCATCGGGCCGGGCGGCAAGGTGATCAAGGACATCGTCGCGAGGACCGGCGTCTCCATCAACGTCGAAGACTCGGGCAGGGTGGACATCGCCTCGGCCGACAGCGAGGCCGTGAAGCAGGCCGTCGCGATGGTGCAGGCGCTGACCCGCGAGGCCGAGGTCGGGAAGATCTACCTGGGCACGGTCCGCAAGATCGCCGAGTTCGGCGCCTTCGTGGAAATCTTCCCGGGCACCGACGGGCTCATCCACATCAGCGAGCTGTCCGACAAGCGGGTGAAGTCGGTCTCGGACGTGCTGAAGGAAGGCGACGAGGTGATGGTGAAGGTCATCTCCATCGACCGCGCCGGGAAAATCCGGCTGTCGCGCAAAGAGGCGCTGGCCGACCAGAAGCAGGCCCAGGCGACGGCCGCGGGCGCTCCGCCCCCGGCGGCCGGTGCTCCGACGACCGAGTCGCCCAAGGCCAAGGCCTAGGGGCGACGAAGCCTGAGCGAACGGCAGACAAACTTCCGTTCAGCCCGAGCGGAGTCGAGGGCCATCCCTCGGCTCCGCTTCTCCATTACCAGGGAGAGCGGCGGCGCCGTGCGAGTCGCTGCGGCAGGCCTTTTGCTCGCGCTCTCGGCGTGTGAGCGCCCCGTAGCGCAAGGGGCGCCCGACGCAGGGCCCGAAGCCGAAACTGAAGTCGGAACCGACGCCGGCGCCGACGCCGGAGCCGATGCCGGGCAGGGCGACGGCGGCGCAGCCTGTTTCACGCAGCCCGCGGCCACCTCGGACTTCGATCGATACCAGCGGCTCCTCGCGTGCCTGCGCGCGTCCGGAGCAAGCGCCCTCGAAAAGCAAGGAGCGGTGGACGGCTTCGTCCCGGCCGTCGAGGCGAGCGGCGGCTTCCCCATCGTCTCTGGCGGCCAGACTGTCTTCTTCTACGTCCAGAGCGCCGCCTGGGACGCCGCGGCCGCCGCGCTGCAGCCCGAAGGCTTCGGTGTCTACCATCTCGCACTTCCCCTCGAGCCGACGGCCACCAGTCGCTGGCGCTACAAGCTGGTCGCCCACGACGCGGCCGGCAACGACGTCTGGTTCTCAGACCCGCTCTCGCGCCGTTTCCAATACGACGCGCTCGGGCGCTACAGCCTGGTCAGAGGGGGCGCGGACGTCGGCCACCTGGAGTGGATACGCAAGGTCTCTGCCCGACAGCTCGGGGTCGACCGCGCCATCACCCTCTACGTTCCGCGCGGGTACGACTTCGCCTCGAAGCGATACCCGGTGCTGTACCTGCACGACGGCAACAACGCCTTCGACCCGAATCAGCCGCGCAGCGTGGACGCGACCTGGGACGCCGACGCGGTCGCCGACGCGGAGATCTCCGCGGGCCGGGTGCGGGAATTCATCGTCGTCGCCATTCCCAACGACGACCGCCGCTTCTTCGAGTACGGCCCGGTCGAGGACCTCTTCCAGGGCCAGCACCTGGGAGGAGACGGCGACGCCTACGCCGACTTCGTCGTGAACGACCTGAAGCCCGTCGTCGATGCCTCCTACCGGACGCTCCCCGGCCGCGACGACACCGCGGTGCTCGGGTCGAGCATGGGCGGGCTCATCTCGTACCACCTGGGCCTCACCCACCCCGAGGTGTTCCGAGGCGTCGGCGGCATGTCGTCGGCGTTCGGGTGGGGCAGTGGGCTGGGCAACCTCACCGAGCTCGACCGGTACGCTGCCACGGCGGGCCTGGCGGCGCGGGCGCAGGTGTTCTACCTCGACAGCGGCAACGGCTCGCCCAGCGGGGGCTGCCCGGCCGGCACCACCGTCGAAGCGAACCTCGCCAACGACTTCTACTGCTGGACGCTCGAGATGAAGGCGACCCTCGAGCAGGCAGGGGTGAACACCTACCCCCTCGACCCGAACGCGGCCCTGCTCGAACCGGCCGACGTCGACCTCTACCACTGGTGGGAACCCGGAGCCCTGCATAGCGAGCCGGCGTGGAACGCTCGCCTGTTCCGGCCGCTGCGGCTCTTCTTCCGGCCCTGACCGAGTGTCCGGCTACAGCGCCCTGCGCACCCGCTGCTTGCCGCCGTCCCGGTTTCCCACCACCTCGAACCCCGCATGGGAGAAGAGCGGACGGGTGCCGGTCCAGGCGAACGCCGCGGGAATCGGCTCGCCCGACTTCGCGGGCTTCACCGGGTAGCCCTCGGCCAACCTCGCTCCCCGCTTCTTCATGAACGCGAGCGAGGCGTCGAGCATCGCCTTCGCCACGCCCTGCCCCCGAAAGCCATTCTTCACGTAGAAGCACGGCAGCGACCAGACCTTCTCCGCGTCGTCGCAGGCCAGGCTCGGAGCCCGGTCCAGCCGGGAGAACTCGGTCCGCCTTCCGTAGGCGCACCAACCGACCGGTTCGCCGTCGACGTACGCGAGCACCCCGTGCGCCTCGCCCGCGCCGATGAGCGCGCGCATGCGGCGCTTGGCCTTGTCGCCCTTCAGCTCGGCCCACTTCTCGCCCTTCTTCACCCGCCACGACATGCACCAGCACCCACCGCAAGCGCCGTTCTTGCCAAACAGCTTCTCGTAGTCGGGCCAGAGGGGAGGGCCGAGGTCGCGCACCTGGATTGTCATGGCGCGCACCCTAGCCCGAGTGGGCCCCGCCACGCCGTCGAGCCGGTAGAACTCCAGGCCGCGCCGGGCGTTCCACCGGGCTCGGAGCGTGCCTGTGCCCCCGCCTTCCCCGTCCTCGAAACTGCCGAAGCCGGCCGCGCCGCGAGGCGTCATCGGCAACGTCTCGACCTTCCTCGGGTTCTTCAGGTGGGCCTTCATGCCGGTGGGACTGTTCGCGCTGGTGGCCGTGGGGGTACATGCCGCCGCCGACACCCTCGACGGCAGAATCCTGTGGGTCATCGACCATGCGAATTCCTGGCTCAACTCACTCCTCGGAGCGTGGGGCCTGACCAACTCGCAGCGAACGTTTCTCGCCCGCGCGCTGACCCTGGCGTGGGAATTGGCCGCCGACGCGGTGGTGGCGCTGCCGGCGCTCGGCTACCGCGAAGAGGACGCTTCCGCCCGCCGGCCGCGCCGACTCGTCCAGAAGCCGCGCACCTTCGCCGACCTGGTGCGGCGCGCCGTTCGCCAGCCCACCCTGTCGCGGCTCTTGCGCCCGCCGGCGACCGCGGCGCTCGTGCTCGCCGCCGCGTGCTCCATCGCCGGCATGGTGCAAGGGGCGCTCTTCCTGTCGCTGCGGTCGGAAGCCCTGCCCGACGCGTTTGCCGGGCCCCTCTCGCGCGGCGCGGCCATCGCCGCCTTGGTGGCCGTTTCCTTCGCGTTCGGCTGGAGGGCGGTGCTGCGCAGCCTTCAGTCGGTCGACCAGCTCGCCGAGGCGGCGGCGAAGACGCGGCTCCGGGCCTTCTCCGCCGGCCTCCTCGGCACCGGGCTGGTGCTCCCTCTCGCGCTGGCCGCGGCCCTCGACGCCGCACCGGTGTGGGCCTTCTTCCGCTGACCATGTTCTTCCGGCGAACCCGAGGCCTGTTGGACTTCGCCGTCGCGGCGCTGTGCCTTTGGGCCGCCGCCTACCACACGCCGGTAGGGGCGCTGGCTCGGCGCCTGGGCGCGTGGGCCGCGGGCACGCGCTCGTCGGCGCAGCCGCTCTTGGCCTACTACTCGGCCGGCGTCTACGACGCCAACGAAGTCCAGGAGGCGCCCCCATTCCCGCCGGGCGCGCTGGCGCAGGCAGACCTGACGCCCGCCGAGGCGCTGGGCTACGGCCTCTACGCCACCTGGGCGAGGCTGGACGCGGCAGAGCGGCAGCCGGGGAGGGCGGTGGCCCAGCGCTACGGCCTCGATGGCGCCCGGCTGGACGACCCGAAGGCCGGCCCGGCCGAGGCCGCGAGAGTCGTAGAGGCCGCCGCGAAAGAACTCGATTCCGAGGACGCCGCGGTGGCTGCGCTCTTCTGCGGCTTCGAGCCCGCCGCCTACGCCGCCGGCCGGGTACGCGCCGCCGGAGCGGCCCCCACGCTCGAGCGGATCTCGCGGGCCCTGCCTCCCGGCTTCGCGGACCCGGTGACCAGCGCCTCGCGCGCGCTGACGCTGGGCACCGCCTACGCGCTCGCCTGGCCCGTGCCCGAGGCCACCCGCGTCACCTCGCCCTTCGGCTACCGCGAGCACCCGATGCTCGGCCGGCCGCAGCTTCACACCGGCGTCGACCTAGCCGTACCGGTGGGCACCGAGGTGCGGGCGACCGCCTCGGGCATCGTCCGGCGCGCGAGCGAAGACGCCTTGAACGGCCGGGTGCTGCTCATCGACCATGGCCGCGGGGTGACTACCGCCTACTGCCATAACTCCGAGCTCGAAGTCCGCGTGGGCCAGGCGGTCGCCCGCGGAGAAGTCATTTCGAGGTCCGGCAACACCGGGCGGTCGACCGGGCCGCACCTGCACTACCAGCTCGAGCTCGGCCACTCGCCGGTCGACCCGCTGCTCTTCCACGCGCGGGCGATGGGCCTGGTCGCGGCAGCCGACTTGGCGCGGAGCCCGTCGCGCCCGACCGAGTACTGAGGCGGGCCTTTGGCGAGGTTCTCCGAGGGGTGCGAACGCGCACTCCGACTCTCGCCTGGCCCTTACGTCCTGCCGCGGCTCGGCTATGGTCCGGGGCGCTTTCACTCGCAACGGAGCCCCTATTCCGACCGTCCTCGCCGGAGACGTCGAGCTTGCCTACGAGCTGGAAGGCGCCGGCGAACCGGTGCTGCTCCTGCACGGCCTGGGCGGGCGCGGCAGCGCCTGGTTGCTCCAGAGCGCGGCGCTCTCTCGGGCATTCCGGGTGGTGTCCCTCGACCTCCGGGGCCACGGCGGTTCCACCGTCACCCGGGCGCCCGTGTCCATGGCGACCCTCGCCGCCGACGTCGCAGCGTTCTGCCGCGCGCTGTCCCTGGGGCCGTGCCACGTCATCGGCCACTCGCTCGGGGGCATGGTGGCGCTCCAGCTCGCCCTCGACTCGCCCGAGAGCGTCCGCACCCTCGCAGTGGTCAACTCCACGGCCTGCGGTCGCGGCCCGTGGGTTCGCAGCTTCGTCCTCAAGTCCGTCATCCGCGTCGCGGGCATGTCGGCCTTCGCCCGGTTGAACACCAGGCTGCACCTGCCCGAGCCCGGACAGGAATCGCTGCGCCAGAGGTTGGTCGAGACCATGGGCGCCTGCTCCGCCGACGGCTACCTCTCGGGCCAGGCCGCGGTCGACGGCTTCGACGTGCGTGCCCGCCTGAAGGAAATCGCCTGCCCGGTGCTGGTGGTGCACTCGGACCAGGACGCGATTCCCGCGAAGGACAAGCACCTGATTGCTTCGCAGGTTCGGCATGGCCGCCTGGTCACCGTCGAGCACTCGCGGCACCTGGTGGTGTGGGACCAGCCGGAAAGGCTGAACGAGGAACTGCTGAAGTTCCTCGCCGAAAACGGGCCCTAAGTGGTCGCCACGCATCCGCCGAACGTCCGACGGACGTCCGGCCGATTCACCCGAGGTTCGCAGGGACGGAGAATCTGCCTCATGCGAACCCCCTGCCTGCTGCTCCTGGCCGCCGCTCTCTCCGCCCGCGCCGAGGGCCCGGTCGCCCCTTCCGTCGTGCTGCCGCTCGACCGCTACCAAGAACTGGCTTCCCGCGAGACGCCCCGCTCGCTCACCATCGTCGAGGCGGCCCGCCTCGAGGGCAGCTTCCAGAAGGGCGTCTTCCTGGTGCTCTCGGGGCGTTCGATGGGGACGCTGCCGCCGGTCGACGTGCTGCAAGGCGCGGGGCTGCGCCTGTCGGACTGCGGCAGCGACGCACTCCTTTCCAGGGGCGACCAGGGCGAGGTGCTGCTCACGCCGTTGAAGCCACGCTTCACCCTGCGCTGCGCGCTCGGCAGGCCGGCGGCCGACAAGGTGTCCGTCGTCGTTCACCGGGTGCTCGACGTGGCGGGGGTTCTCTCCGACGGCACGGTCGAAGTGTCCGAGGGCGAGCGCGGCGAGCGGACGCTGGTAGCCACCCCCGTGCCCGAGGAAACCAGGGCCGCGGCGACGGGAGCGGCCCTTAGGCCCACCGCCGTCGGGCGCTACCGGGTCACGATTTTCCCCGACGACACCCGCTTCCGGTGGCAGCTGTCAGTGCACAACCCCAACCGAATCTGCGCCCCGTTCGTGCTTACGCTTCGGCCCGGTGAGTCGGTCGGGCAGGTGACCTCGCCCTCTCCGTACGAGTCCGGCAAGGGAACCCTGCGCTTCGAGATTCCGCCAGGCAACGTCGAGCTCGCAGTCACCGGCACGACGAAGGACGCGGACTTCACGCCGCCGTTCGAAGCGGCCGCCCACTATCTGCTCGTCGAGAGCCACCCGCTCTTCCGTGCCGAGGTGGCCACTTCGGGCCAGCGCATCAGCCTCGCCGAGGTCGGCATCGCGTCGCAGTTTCGAGGTGGCCAGGGGTTTCTGCTCATGCCGGGCCAGAAGGCCACCTGGGCGGCGACCCGGCTCGAGACGCTTCCCTCGACGAGCTATGCGGTGAGCTCTCTGCGTAGCTGGTTCTTCGTGGGCGCCGACGGGCAGGCGGTCGGCCAGAGCGACCTCGTCCTCACCAACCAGGGAGCAACCGAGCTCTCGGTCCCGCTGCGCGCTGTCCCCACCTACGCCGCCATCGAGGACGTCCCCACGGTCCTCACCAAGGACAAGCAGGGCAATCTGTGGTTTCCGCTGGGCGCCGGGCAGCAGTCCATCACTGTGCAGCACAAGCAGACCCTGCCGACCGCCCTGGGTTTCGCCGCCGGTGCGCTCGAGCTTCCGGGTGTAGGCGGCGTGGCGAACCTGGCCGGAGTCGAGCTTCGCTACGGCAGTGATTGGACCCCGCTCTTCCAGTCCTTCGCCGGAGAGCACCGCTTCGCGCTACCGGAGTTCGTCGACGTGTTCTTGCTGCTGCTGCTCGGGCTCTGGGCCGAGCGGTTGCTCTCGGCGCTGGGCATGCCGCGCCGCCGCCGGCTCGCCTTCGCGGTGATGACCGCGGTGGTCGCCGGAGCCAACGGAGCGTACTGGGTGGTCGTCTTCGCCCTCGCCGCCGGT
>JAHFDQ010000325.1 GCA_023248915.1 Archangiaceae bacterium
GCGAGGTGGTGTAGCTGACGGAGAACTCGCCCGCGAAAACCCTTCCCGCGAGCGCCTCGAGCTTGCCGCCCGAACGGTCGAGCTCGGCCTTCAGACGTTCGGCGGCGTCCTGCACCGCGCGGCCGGCGAACACCGTCGCGCGGCTGGCCGTCGTCATGCCGCAGTCCACCGGCTGCCCGGTAGTCACCGCCGGCACGAAGCGCCGCGGGTCCAGCCCGGTGACTTCCGCCGCCACCTGGATGCAGATGGTGAACAGCCCCTGGCCCATCTCGGTGTAGCCCTGCGACAGGTCCACCCGCTGGCCGTCGGCAGACACCGCCAGCCGGGCCCGGCCGACCTCGGGCACGCCGTTGCCGATGCCGCAGTTCTTGATGCCGCAGGCGATGCCGGCGAACTTGGCCGACTTGTAGGCGTCCTTCACCTTCTCGAGCGTGGCCTTCAGGCCGACCGAGGACGTCAGCCGCTGGCCGGTGCCGAAGCGGTCTCCCACGTCGAGGGCGTTCTTCCAGCGAATGTCCCAGCCGTCGAGGCCCACTTTCTCGGCCAGCATGTCCAGGCAGGACTCCATCGCGAAGGCCGCCTGGTTGGCCCCGAAGCCGCGCATGGCGCCGCAGGGCGGATTGTTGGTGTAGACGGCACGCGCCTCGACGTCGACGTGGTCCACCTTGTAGGCCGAGGTCGCGTGGCCCGCGGCGCGCTCTAACACCTTGCTGCCCACCGAGGCGTAGGCGCCCTTGTCGCCCACCATGCGCGCGCGCACGAAGGTGAGGCGGCCGCTCGCGTCGCAGCCGACCGAGTACGTCATCCGAATCGGGTGGCGCTTCGGGTGCACCCGGATGGACTCTTCGCGCGACAGCGTCAGCCGCACCGGCCGGCCGGCCACCATCGCCAGCAGCATCGTCTGCGCCTGGACCGAGAGGTCTTCCTTGCCGCCGAAGCCACCCCCGTTCGGCACCAGCACCACCTCGAGCTTCTCTTCGCGCAGCCCCATCGCGCTCGCCACCTGGCGCCTGTCGTCGAACACTCCCTGGCCCTGGCTGAACAGCTTCCAGGTGCCGTCGCCCGGGGGCCCCACCGGCATCGCCACGCAGCTCTCGGGCTCGAGGAACAGGTGCTCGATGAACTGGGTGTCGAAGGTCTCGGTCACCACGTGGGCGCTGGCCCGCTCGGCCGCGGCAGCGTCGCCGCGGTGGAACGCCGAGACCGACAGGAGGTTGCCCTTGCCGTGCAGCCGTGCCGCTCCGGGCGCGAGCGCCGCCTCGGGGTCGGTGAGGGGGACGAGCACCTCGTACTCGACGTCGATGCACGCCGCCGCCTCGCGGGCCGTGCGTTCGTCGGTGGCGGCCACCGCGGCCAGCACGTCGCCGGTGTAGCGGGTCTCTTCCCCCTCGGCGACGAAGATGGGCCAGTCCTTGTAGATGAGGCCCTGGAAACGCTGGCCGGGGACGTCCCGGGCGGTCACCACCGCGACGACTCCCGGCAGCGCCCGGGCCCGCGCGACGTCGAGCCGCTTCACCCGCGCCCGCGGGTGGTCGGCCAGGCGCAGCGCGCCGTGCACCATGCCGGGGAACTTCAGGTCTCCGACGTAGGGCCGCTCGCCGAGCGCCATCTCGCCGCCGCCGTATTTGGGCAGCGAAGTGCCTACCCGGCCGGACCAGTCGAGCGCGGGGGCAGGAGCCCCGCGCAGCCGCGCGCCGGCGTGGAGGATGGCGTCGACGATTTTCACGTACCCGGTGCACCGGCACAGGTGCGGCCCCAACTGCTTCACCACCTCTTCCCGGGTCGGGTCGGGAGTCTTCGCCAACAGCCACCGCGCCCGCATCACGATGCCGGGAATACAGAAGCCGCACTGCAAGCCGCCGGCCCAGAGGAAGGACTCCTTGAAGATGTCCTTCTCGCGCTGCGGAATGCCCTCGAGCGTCCAGACTTCCTTGCCCTCGGCCTTCTCGGGCTCGAGGACGCACGAGACGACGGCCTTGCCGCCGACCAGGACGGTGCAGCAGCCGCACTGGCCCTGGGGCGCGCAGCCGTTCTTGGGCGAGATGAGGTCGCACCCCTCGCGCAAGACGTCCATCAGCGAGTCGCCCATGCGGAACTGCTTCCGGCAAGCGACGCCGTTGAGCGTGAACGAGACCGACCGGGCTGCTTCCAGAGGCATGTCCCATGCCTCATAGCGTCAGGCGCGGGCTCGCCTCAAGTGCGGGCGCCGCCGCTTCGACGCCACCCACAGCGCCGCGAGCGCGATGGCCCACGCCGCCGGTGTTCCGCCCGCTTGCACGCAGGTCGCGGCCGCGGCCCCTTCCGTCGTGGCGCGGCTCAGCAGGATGGGCGCCAGCGCCTGGGCCCGGCAGAACTTGTTGCTGCCGCTGGACTCTTCAGTCCTCCCGCGGATGCATCATGCACTCAAGAACTCGACGAGCAGCACCCGGCGCAGCCCGGGCGACACCGCTACTCGTGGACCGAGTTGATGAAGAGGACTTTTCAGACGGACGTCCTGGAATGCAGTCGCTGCGGCGGACGAAGGCGCGTGCCGGAGCTCGTCACCGACATCGCCCTGGCCCGGGAAGTCCTCGGGCGCCTGGGCCAGGCGAGCGTCCTACCGGTAGCTCTCGGCCCCGACGTCGGTGCGCGAGTCGAAGTGGAAAACGCGCTAAACGCCGGCTACCGGTTGTTGAGATTCGGTCATCCTCCCCATAACGTCCGCTACATCATGGCCAGATCGGTCCTCACCGCTTGCGTGATTTCGATCGCGCTTGGTGCCGGTGCGTGCCAGTGCGGCCCCGTTCCCTGCAGGACCGTGGGCACCAGCGAAGAGGTTTGTATGCCAGGCGGTGAGTTCGTCATGGGGCATGCGGCCCTCGCCGACCCAGATCGTCTGCCAGACGCAAGGTGGGTCAGCGCGTATGAACGACCCGCAAACGACTGGGTCCCCGCGCACGTCGTCAGGTTGGACCCATACTTCATCGACAAGTTCGAAGTGACGTGGGTTCGATACCTAGAATGCGTTGGGGCCGGCGTGTGCTCGGTTGAGTCCTTCGAAAATTTGGCTGCGCTTGGGGCTGATGTGTCAAACGCCGAGAGGCCGGTTGCCGGCCCTTCGCGTCCGCAAGCTACAGCGTATTGCCGTTGGAGAGGGCAGCGACTTCCCACCGAAGCGGAGTGGGAGCGCGCCGCCCGTGGATCCCGCCAGGTTGACTTCCCCTGGGGCAACTCGCCACCCTCGTCGACGTTGATTGGAGCGCCGCAAGAGTACAGCGCCCAGGGGATGCCGCCTCCCGTAGGTTCCAACACTGAAGACGTGTCGGCAGAGGGCGTTCACGACTTGTGGGGCGGCGTCGAGGAATGGGTCGCCGATTGGTACGACCCAAACTACTATCCCAGCAGCCCGACTGAAAACCCTCAAGGCCCCGAGCAACCGCGCGAAGATTTCTCGGTCGTGGTGCGAGACAGCCACTCGGCGGGTCACCGCGGAGCTGGGGTCTATGGACCTAACCCCGCTTGGCTGCGCGCCGCGCGCGGATTGGACTCGCACACCAATGGAACCGGCTTTCGATGTGCTCGCGACAACTTGGTCGCCGAACGCTAGCCTGCTTCCAGAGGCATGTCCCATGCCTCATAGCGTCAGGCGCGGGCTCGCCTCAAGTGCGGGCGGCGCCGCTTCGACGCCACCCACAGCGCCGCGAGCGCGACGGCCCACGCCGCCGGACTTCCGCCCGCCTGTGTGCAGGTCGCGGCCGCGGCCCCTTCCGTCGTGGCGCGGGTCAGCAGGATGGGCGCCAGCGCCTGCCCCCGGCAGAACTTGTAGCCGTTCTGGCCGTCCTCGCAGGTCTGCGGAGTCGGGCAGTCGCCGTTCGACTGGCACGAGCGCACGCAGGCCGTCGCCCAGCCCGGCGCCCCCGAGCAGACGAAGGTGCCCCCGGTGCAGAAAGTTTGTCCCAGCGTGCAGGGCTGGCCGGGGTCGGCGCCGGGCAGGGTGGGGTACCGGCAGATGCCTCCCCCGGCGGGGCAAGTCATGCCGGTTGGGCAGTCGGTCGAAGTCTGGCAGTTCTTCGAGCAGTAGAAGTCCGGGTGCTGCGGGTCGGACACGCACTGGCGGCCGACACACTGAAGCTCGGAGGAGCAGCCGCTGCCCGCCGCGACGCAGTCGGTGTCCGGCACCGGGCAGGGGTCGATCGAACAGACGCCGTTCGCCACGCAGTCCTTGGGGCAGTCGGGGTCTTCGGTCAGCGTCGGGCACTGGGTGTTGCACACCCCGTCGGCCACGCAGTAGCAGTCGACGTCGTACGGCGTGCAGCCCGCCTTGCACTTGCCGTCGTGGGCGCACTGCGGCCCTTCCTTGTCGGACAGCCACTGGTTGATGAAGGTGGCGTAGGCGTCGACCCGGGTGTCGGCGCCGTCGGTGCACTCGGTGTTGTTGGTGTACGAGTGAATGCCGACCTGCCGCTCGACGCCGTCGGCGAAGGTGTGGAACGAGGGGCCTCCGGAATCGCCGTGGCACACGCCCTTGCCCGAGAGGTCGCCGAGCTTGATGTGGTCGGACGTCAACTGCCGGAAGGTGAGGTCGACCGTCCGCTTGACGCCCGAACCATTGCCGGCCGCCCCGGTCGTCCCGTAGCCCACCGCCCTCAACGGCTGGCCGGCGAGGCCCGAGAGGCTCGCGGTGTTCCACTGCTTCGGAGTCACTCCGGCCGGCGCCTTGGCGAGCAGCGCGAGCGCCACGTCGTCCGACAGCCCGACGGCAGGGTCCCAACCCGGGTGCATGCGCGTCTCGGTGACGGAGATCAGATCGCTGAAAGAGATGGCGTTGGAGTCGGTCTTGTCGGTCACCCAGATCTGCACCGAGGTGGCGTTGGCGATGCGCGGGTCGACGCAGTGCGAGGCGGTCAGAAGCGTGCGCGAGGCGATGAGCGTCCCGGTGCAGCCCGACCCGGTGTTGTTGTCGTACTCCATCATCATCATGAAGACTTCGGGGTCGGCCGAGTCGGTGGTCCCCCCGACGATGGCGCCGCGCTCAACCCCCGAGCTCGGCCCGTCGAACGTACCCGCCCCGTCGAGCGGAGCGCACCCGGCCAGCGCGAGCAGGCCCACGGCGGCGGTGCTCGGCGAGCGCACCTACCAGGCTCCGCGCTTCCGGGCGAACCCCAACAGGGCCAGCGCCAGCGCCGCGGCCGGCAGCCCCCCCGTCGAGCTGCAGCCCGAGGCCGCGTCGCCGAGCTGCGGGGAAACCGCCCTCTCGGTGCGAGGCAGCGACCTCGGCTGGGTGGGCACCGCGGGCGAGCGGCAGTAGCGAATGCCGTTGACGCCGCCTTCGCAGGTGTCGGTCGCCGGGCAGTCACCCTGCGCCCCGCAGATGCGCGCGCAGCGAAGCGGTTCACCCACCGGTCCGGTGCACACCGAGGCGTCGCACCAGACCGCGGGGCTGCACACCTCGCCCAGCTCGGCCGCCGGCTTCTGCTTGTAGAGGCACACCTTCCCCGGAGCGCATTCCATGTCGGCCGGGCAGTCCGAGCTCTGGTTGCAGGTGGCCGAGCAGTAGAAGCTCGGGTGCTGCGGGTCGGAAACGCAAGTCCGGTCCTTGCACAACAAGTCGGTCGAGCAGGCGCCGCCCGTCGGCAGGCAGTCGGGGTCGGGCGCCGGGCAGGCCTCGAGCGCGCAGACGCCGTTCGCCACGCAGTCCTTGGGGCAGTCGGGGTCGCGCAGCAGGTTCTTGCACTCGGTGCTGCACACGCCGTCGGCGACGCAGACGCAGTCCTGGTCGACCGGACTGCACCCCGGCAGGCACTTGCCGTCCTCGGCGCAGGTCGGCTGTTCCCACGGGGAGTAGGTCTGCTTTATCCAGGTGATGTCTACGTCCACCCGGGCGTCGGCGCCGAACTGCTGGCAGGTCTGGTCGCCGTAGCTGACCGTGCCCACCACCCGCTCGAGGCTGCTGCCCGGCGTCACCATCAGGGCGGGGCCGCCCGAGTCGCCGCTGCAAGTCTGCTTGCCGCTGCCGCCGGACTCGATCTCGTACTGCGAGATGTCGCGCACCGTGTACGCGACCTGGCGCTTGGTGCCGCTGTCGTTCGAGTTGCCCGAAGTCACCCCGAAGCCGACGTGCCGAATCGCCTTGCCGATGTCGGACGACTTCAATGCCACCGGGGACAGCTCGATGGGGGTGACGGTTACCACCGCCGACGCCAGCTTCAGCACCCCTTCGTCGTGGCCGGTGCCGCTCGACCCGGTGTAGCTCGGGTTCTTGTACTGGGCGGAAATCTTCACGTAGCTCGAGGGCGACTGCTCGGAGTTGCCGAAGAGCACGTAGCAGTTGCTCTGGCAGACATCGATGCAGTGGGCCGCGGTGAGCACCGTCTGCGGAGCGATGAGTGTCCCGGTGCAGTAGGACTGGAAGCCCCAGCCCGGCGCGCCCTCGGCCACCGCCACCACCGCCGGGTCGCCGTTGTCGAGCGTGCCCCCGACGATGGCCGACCGGTGCGCAAGGTAGTCCGCGGTGAGGGTGAGGCCGCCCGACCCGAGCGAAGGCCCGCAGGCCGCTTGGCCGAACCCGGCCGCCGCGACCAGTAAGCAAAGGGAGGAACGCCGCATGGGAAATCCGCTCCGGTTTCTCTGCCGGGTCGCCAGTAAAGCGGCACCCCCCGCCGACGAGGTCGGGCCCGCTGAGCAATGGGTATGCCAAGGTGCGTGGGCCAGCGATTTGGAGGGGCTCCACGCACACCGGCGCCCCGCGACGCACTGCGCTGCGACAGCCGTGACGCAAGGCTGCCCGAACCCAGGACAGAGCAGTGTATAAGCCGGCTGCATGGCGCTCGAACACGTGACGCGGCTGACGTGCACGCTGTGCGGAAAACATTACGGCCTCGAGGTCCCCTACACCTGTCCGGCGTGCGGGCAGGACGGCATCCTCGACGTCGAGTACGACTACGAACGCGCGCGGCGAACGCTGACCCGGCCCGCCCTGGCCGCGCGGTCGCTCAGCCACTGGCGGTACCAGGAACTGCTCCCCATCGACTTCGCCCGGCCTTTGCCGCCGCTGCAGGTCGGCATGACGCCGGTCTATGAAGCGCCGCGCCTGGCTTCGCTGCTCGGGCTGAAGGCCCTGTGGGTCAAGGACGACGGCCGCAACCCGACCGCCTCGTTCAAGGACAGGGCGAGCTCGGTGGGCGTGGTCAAGGCGCAGGAGGCGGGCAAGGGCGTCATCGCCTGCGCGTCCACCGGCAACGCCGCCC
>JAHFDQ010000044.1 GCA_023248915.1 Archangiaceae bacterium
AGATGCGCCGCGCGAACCCGTACTCGCCGAGGCGGTGCTTCGAGTCCTTGGCCGCCACCCGCCAGGCGTAGACGCCCCTCGAAGGCGGCATGAAGCTCATGCCCGTCGCCGGGCCCTCGTACTTCAGGGCGCGCTTCTGGAAGGACACGTCCTCGGCCACTTCCAACAGGTAGCCGACGGCGCCGGGCACCGGGCGCCACGCCAGCTTCACCGGCTTGCCGTCGCCGCACTGCAAGCGGGCGTCCACGCCGGGCTCGAGGCTCTGGGGAAATTCGATGAGGTTCTCGGCCCTGCTCACGCCCTTCTTCGTCACTTGCGACGACTGGCCGTGGCCGAGGGCTTCGGTCGCCCCCGCGGAGGACAAGACCGCGTCGCCATTCAACACCGACACCAGCGTGCCCTGGTCGGTCTGGTGCAGCTCGTACTCGACCGGCTGGGTCTCGACCTTGCTGGCAAGGCGCGCCTGCGAGCCGTCGGTGCTTTGGATGACGAGGTCGTGCTTCTGCCCTTCGGACGAGCCGGCGATTCGGCCTCGCACGCCGCCGGTCTGCACCGCCACCAGCGGAGCGGCCCGGGAGTCGGGCCCGAGGGCGGGCGCCACGTCGATGACGACGATGGCCTCTTCGTCGACTTCCATCGAGGTTCCGGCGACGAACTCGACGCGGGCCGAGGACGCCTTCCCCGTCTTCAACCAGTTTCCCGAGAGCAGCACGGCCCCGATGCCGGTCTTTTCCCAGTAGGCCTGGTTGGTGCGCCGGACCTGGGTGTCGCCCGAGGTGTCCGCGCAGGTGGCCACCACCTCGGGCAGGTGGGGCAGGCTGAGCGGCGGCGCTCCGCATCCGGTGGCGGCGGCGAGCACGAGCAGAAGACGAGCGCGCATCGGGAAGAAGTCTACGTCCGGCTTCGAGACCTGCCAAAGGATGGGTCAGGGCGAGACGTTCTCGGTCTGGGTCGCCGCCGTGAGGGCGGAAGGAGCGGCGGCGGTCGCGGTGACGACGACGTCTGCCGCCACGTTCCCCCTCATCCACGCCTGGGCCCTCGGGGTGGCAGCGTCGAGGACGAGGGCGGCTGTCGCGTTGAGGCAGGCGTCGTCAGAGAAGAAGGCGAAGCCCGCCGGGGGCGCCGCGGTCAGAGCGACCGGGGTGGCGGCGGCGGGGCCGCTCGGGTTGCCGAACGAATCGCGCGCCTCGACCGCGAGGACGGACGAGCAGGCCCCGAGCGCCAGGGCCTGCGCCGGCGTCGCGAAGTCGAGCCGGGTGGGGGCGAGGGCGGCGACCGTCGCGGCCAGGGTGACCGAGGGCAGGGTGGCGGCGGCCGCCCGCACCTCGACCGGCCCGGCGACGGTGCCGAGGAAATGGAAGTCTGCCCGCGGCGACCCGGCCGAGACCGTCACCGCCGTGACCGCGGCGGTGCACGCGGCGTCGGAGAAGAAGCTCAGCCGTCCGGCCGGCACCGACGAGAGCGCGACGTCCACCGGCGCGGGCAGGTCGGCGGAGAGCCCGAAACGGTCGCGGGCCTCGAGGCCGGTCAGCGCCGAGCACTGACCCGCCTGAAGCTGCTGGCCCGCCGAGGTGAAGGCGAGCTCGACGGCGAAGCCCGGTCGCACCTCGAAGTCGTTCGAGACGCCGCCGTGGCCGAAGGGGCCGACCACGGTGAGGGCGTCGGCCGCGGACAACGCGGTGACGGTCACCTCGGCGCGCAGCTTGCCCGAGACGAACGGGCCCAGCGTGGTGGGCGTGACGGTGCCGGTGCGGTCCGTCACGGTGACCGAACCGTTGAAGCCGTCGACGACGTGGCTCTCGACGTCCTGGGCGGTAATCGTGACGAGGAACGGCACCATCGCGCGTTGGGTGGGCAGGTTCGACACGGCGAAGGCAGCGACGTTTTCAGCCGAGGTCAGCACCCGGAAGGCGTCGACGAGCAACCCTTCTTGGCCGGACGGGTCGACCACCCGGAGGTCGTACTGCCCGCGTTCGAGGCCGGCAGGAACGTGGGCGAGGAGCGACCGCGACTCGGACAGGCGCACGTTCTCGAACGCCACCTCGGACAGGGCCGGGTCCTGGGGGCGAAGCGTCACCGTGAACGCCGGGTCGAGGACGCTGTTGCGTGAGTGGGCGAAGTCGGTGCGGATGCGCGGTACGAAGTGGTCGCCCGAGATTTCGACGTCCATCCCCGTCACGGTGCCCTGGGCGGGAACGATGGAGGTCGGCCTGGGCGCGGGCGGACTTCCTGAATCGCAGGCCGGCAGCAGCGCCGAGGCGAGCACTGCCAGCACCGTGGCCCGGCCGGCGTGCACCTAGAGCACTCCGAACCGGTACCCGAGCTCGACCGCCACGCCCCCGGCTTCCAGGTGGTAGGAGGCGCCGTCGACCGCGGCCACCGAGTAGGAGACGTCGGCGAACACCTGGCCCGGCCCCGCGGCGAACGTGCCCTGCAGGAAGCCGAGCCCGCCAAAGCCCCACCGGGTCGCGGTGTCCTGGGTGAGCGAGGTGTTGAACCGCGCGTAGGTCGCCACTCCGCCCACCCCCACCAGCACGCCGAGCCGCCGGCCCGCGTAGAGCTCATAGGCGAGCCGCAGCGTCGCGGGGAAGAAGGTCGCGGTCGACAGGCTCTGCAACTCGCCGCTGGCGTCGGTCACCGTCTGCGAGGCCGACCCGAACATGACCGAGGCGTCGAAGAGGACGGTCGAGCCGCCGGGGTGAACCGGCACCGCCACGTCGAGGCCGTACCGCAGCCCCTTCAAGTCTCCGAGGCTGTGGGTGAAGCCCGCTCGGACGCCGGCCAGCAGCCGGTGCGGGTCGGCGCGAAGCGGCAGGTCCACCCGCGTCTCGAAGGCGCCCGTCGAGTCGACGACCCGGGCGAACGCGGGCCCGGGCGGCAGCGCGGCGGGGGCGGTGTACGTC
The DNA here is from genome assembly GCA_023248915.1 of Archangiaceae bacterium. GTDB lineage: Bacteria > Myxococcota > Myxococcia > Myxococcales > Myxococcaceae > JAHFDQ01. Next base: position 2,904 of record JAHFDQ010000044.1, read on the forward strand.
GACCTGTACTGGCCGTCACCGGACGGCTCGAGCGGGCCCAGCACGCCGTCGCTCGCGACGAGGATGAGGTGGGCGTCGTCGAGCGGCAGCCCGGCGGCGTCGCGCACGTCCAGCCACAGCGTCGCCGGGGCCGTGACGCCCACCGGCACCGGGTCGGGCACCAGCCGGGCGTTCAGCGCCTTGGGCACGGCCACGGCCTGAACCTGGTAGTTGGTGCCGCCGGTGATGGCCGGCCCCGAGGCGGTCGCCACCTTCGCCGCGAACTGGACCAGGCCTCCAGCCGGGTAGGCCGAAGGCGAGGTGTACCGGCCCTCGTACAGGCCGTTGCCCTTGTACCGGAACGGGGGCAGCGCCACGCCGTCGGCGGTGACTTCGAGCTTCTGGTCGGCCAGCCCCAGGCCGGCGGCGTCGAACACCAGCGCGTAGACGGGCGCGGTCGTCTTGCCGTCGCACGGCAGCGCCTTCTCCGGCGGCCGCACCACCACCTTGTCCGCCGGCGGCAGGCCGAGCGCCAACTGCATCGCGGCGTGCGCCGCCAAGTCGTTCTTCACCGTCACGTCGAAGCGCACTTCCTTCTGGGAAGAGGCCCCCGGCGGCAGGTAGCGGTAGACGTAGCGCCCCCGCTGGGCGCTCTCGAGCGTGGCCGACCCGAGCGACGCGTCGAGGCTCAGCTTGTCGGCCGACACGTGCGCGCCGTCCAAGTCGTAGAACACCACCAGCCGCGCCGTCTCGGCGCCGTTGGCCCGAATCGCGTGCGGCACCAGGGCGGCCGTCAGCCGGTTGTAGGGTGGCACCTCGACCGGGATGACCTTCTGGTTCTCCAGCCCGTTCCGTTCCTTCACCAGGAGCGTCGCCTCGTGCACGCCCGGCGGCACCTCGACCGCCAGGGTGCCGTGCCCCTTCGAGTCGAGGGACACTGGGCCGAACGTCGCCGTGCCCACCTTGATGCGCGCCTCGGCCCCGGGCGCCGCGGTGACGGGAATGCGGGTGGTGCCGTACAGCGGAATTCGCAAGAACTCGATGGGGGCGTCGACGCCGGTCTCGCGCCAGACGGCGACCAGCGCGAGCTGCGGGAAGCGCGTCGTGGGGGCCACGTACACCGACCGGTACTTGCCCGGCCCCAGCCGAGTCACCTGGCCGAAGCTGCCGACGTTCACCGACAGGCGCAGGGGCCGGTCCTCGGTGCCGGGCGCTTCGTCGACCGTGAGCGTGACCCGGGCCGATTCGACGCGGCCGAGCACCACCGTTTCGGGTTCGACTACGATCGAGGCCCCGAGCGCGGGAACCGCGAAGAGCAGCGTCACGGAGAGGGTCAGGGCCACCGCGCGGCCGGCGTCCTTCACTGGGTCCTTCTCATTCGGCGAGCCGACTTGGTCCTGACCGCGTCCTCGGCCCGCTTGAGCTTCTCGGTCGCGCTCGAGCGCGCGGGTTCGGCCAGGAGGGCCGCCTGGAAGTGCACCGCCGCCTCGGCCTCGTCGCCGCGCCTGAGCGCCGCGTCGCCCAGGTCTTCCAGGCGGCTGGCAATCAAGTTGAGCCGAACCACCGCGCGTGCGTCGCGCGGCTTGACCGCCCTGGCCGCCGCCAGGTGGTCGACCGCGGTGTCGCCGCCCGAACCGGCCCACAGGCCGACCGCGGTGCGTTCGTCCGCGAGCGCGACTTCCCGAGCGTAGGAAGCCTCGGTCCGCCACGACACCAGCCCCCACCCGGTAAAGCCGAGGAAGACGAGCGCGACGCCCGCCGCCACGCCCGCCAAGAGCCGGGGGTACCGGGCCAGGCGCGTCCCCAGCGGAGAGGTGAGCACCCGGCGCTTCGCCAAACGAAGGGTGCGCGAGAAGACGTTGGTGCCCCTGCCCCGGGGAGCGCGCTGGCGGGCCTGGGCGAGCAGCCTCTGCCGCTCGGTGTCTTCGCTCGCGAACTCCGTGCCGAACATGCGCTGGATTTCGGTCGGCAAGTCGACCGGCGGAAGCTGGGCGAGCGCTTCCTCCAGCATCTGGCGCAGCTCGCGCGCGCTGGAAAGCCGCCGGGACGGTTCAAGCTCGGTGGCCGACAGGATGGCCCGGTCGAGCACCGCCGGCACGAGCGCGTTCGCCGCGGAGGGCGGCGGCAAGGCGCGCCGGGCGGGGGAGGGCGCCCCGTTGGCCGCGGTGGTGGCGTCACTCGACTGCTCGAAGGTGAGCATCTGGTGCAGGACCACGCCGAGGGCGAAGACGTCCCAATTGGGAATTGGCGTACCCCCGACGGCCTGCTCGGGCGCCATGTACACGGCCTTGCCCACGATGAGCTCGCGGGACGCCTCGTCGGTGGTCGCGGCCGCGACGCCCAGGTCGAGCAGCTTCACCTCGCCGGAAGACGCGACCAGGATGTTGGTGGGGGTGACGTCCCGGTGGACGAGCTCCAAGGGCTTGCCGTCGAGGTCGTGTTTTCCGTGCAGGTACTCGAGCGCCTTGCAGACCTCGATGCCGACCGCCACCGCGAGGCTGGTGTGCGGGCGCTTGTCGTTGTCGAGCAGCCACACCAGGACGTCCGCGAGCGAACGGCCGTGCACGTACTCCATCGCCAGGTACGGCCGGCCGCGGGCCTCGCCGAAGTCGAACGTCTGGACGATGTTCGGGTGCTGCAAGGTGACGCTGATGCGCGCCTCGTTGAGGAAGAGAAGGCCCAGCGGTGTGTCCGGGCCGAACTGCGGGCGCACCGTCTTCAGGGCGACCAGCTTCTCGATGCCTTCGCCCAGGGTGGCGCGCGCCAGGTACACCTCGGCCATGCCGCCTCCGCCCAGCGGGCGAAGCAACTGGTAGTTGCCCAGCACGTCGAAGGGCTCGAGGCCGGTGTCCTCGCTCGAGGTCGGCTTGCTCGATTCCTTGATTTCGTGGGTCGCAACCCGGGCGACCGTTTCGTTGAAGTGCGCGGTGACGTCGTCGGGAGCCGCGACCGGCACGGGCGGAGCCGCCCCCTCGGGCAGCTCGGTGGGCAGCGGGGGCGTTTCGTCCGACGGTTCAGCGGGGGTGGGGGGACTCTCGGGAGAAGGTCCCCCAGTGGCGAGCGCGGCCTGGGCAGGCTTCTCCTGTAGCACCGCGTCGGCCGCCTTGTTCCAGACGACGGTCGCCTCTTCCTCGTCCAACTCCGGCGCGAGGCCGGCGGGTTCGGCCGGCTTTGGAGGTTCCTCGTGCCTGGCCGCGCGCGGCAGAGGCGGCGGAGGCCTTCGGGCCGGCCCTGGCGCGGCGCCGGGAGCAGGGCCGGCGGCGGGGCCTGAAGTTGGAACGGGCGCCGCGGCCGGAGCGGCCGCCGACGTGTCGAACGGAAACTGCACGCTGGTTGGGTCGAGTCGCACGAACTTCAGCAACATGCCCGGAGGCTTGCCGGGGCTGGCGTGCCGGGCCACCGTGGCTTCACCGCTCACGGCGCTGCCGTCGCGCAGCTTGAGCTGAACCAGCATGCGCGTGCCGATGTCGGAGGGCGCGGAGGAGGGCACGAAGACGCCCTTGGTGCCGATGACCCGGGCGAGCTTCGCCATGAACTCCGCGGGGTCCGCGCAGGGAAGGTCGGCGCGCACCATCTTTTGCGATTCTCCGACGCTCACCAGGCCCCCGTGAAATCAGCCTTCGCCGAGCCACCAACGGCCGATCGGCTGCCCGCTCTCACTGTCCCGATTCACGATCACCGCGCCTCGCGAGTCAAGATAGCGGACCGGGTTAGAAACGTGGTTTCTTGACAACCAAGCATGCCCGTGGGCGCCAAGCCGGTGTCAGCGGCGGCCGGCATCCCCGGTTCGGGCCTCGCCAGCGTCTGAACCTCCGACGGGTGCGCTGGCGACGGTCGGTTCCGCGCCCTGACCCGCCTCGGCCAAGAGCCGCCGCGCGAGGTCGGGCACGGCAGCCGGCGCCACTCCGGTGAGCAACGCGACGGCGCGGCGCGCCCTCTCCGCCAAGGCCGGCTGACCCAGCTCACCGTGCGCGAGGAAGAGCGCCAGGTGAATCTCCTCGTCGAACGGGTCGGCCGCCAGCGCTTCGGTGTACTCGGTGAGCGCCGCCGCCCAGGCCTTCCTTCGCAGCGCGATGCGGCCCAGGTGCACGTGCGTGGTGGCTGACCCCGGGTGCGCGGTGAGCGAGCCTTCCAAGACGCGCTTGGCTTCGTCGAGCTGGCCCAACTCGAGCAGCGAGAGCGCGTACTTATTGGAGAGCGACTCGTACCGGTCGCCCACCTGCGCGTGCGCCCGGCCGTACTCTTCGGCAGCGGCGCGCGACCGGCGGCGCTCGCGCATCAGCTCGCCCAGGTGGGCCAGCTTCCGGGCCTCGGCTTCCTCCACCTCGGCGAAGTCGCCGAAGGAAACCTCACGCCCCTTGCCGTGCGCCTTTTCCTTGTCCTTGCCGGGGGCGTCTTCCTTCAGCTGCCGGCGCTCGTCGGTCGAGCGAGGGATGAGCTCTTTGGGGAAAGGCTGCCGCTTCAGGTGGGCCACCCAGGCCTGCTGGAAGGCGCCGAAGCTCTTCTGGGTCGCGGTCTCGACGGCGTGCTTGTCGTCCTGCCCGGACGCCAGCGCGGCAATCAGCGCCCTCAAGCCCCGGGTGCCGTTTTCCTTGAAGAGCAGGTCGACCGCGAAGAAGACCTCGGCGAACGCGGTCGCGGCGTCTTCGGCGGTGGGCAAGAGCGCCATCGAGGGGTGCATCTTCTCGAACGGCACCAGCTTGTCCTGGCGCACCCGCTGCCCGAGCAGGGCCAAGGTGGACGGCGTCATCGCCAGCCCTGCGCTGCCCCGCCACCGCGACTCGAAGTACTTGGCCAGTCCCTCATGCAGCCAGATGGGGACGGTGTTGTGGCTCGACTGCGACACCACCAGATGGATGAACTCGTGGGCCAGGGTGTCCTGCCAGTCGTACCCGTGCACCACCGCCTTGGGACTGGTCACCATCAGCTTGCTGAACTTGCAGATGGCGATGGTGCCGGTGGTGCGAATCTGGTCGCGGGTCAGCGTGGACAGCTTCGACAGCTCGGTCGCGTCGTTGAGGACTTCGACCCGCACCTTGCCGGGCGGGGCGTAGCCGAGGTCTTCCGCCAGCCGCGCGCGGGCCTTCTCGAGCGTGTCGAGCGCGTAGGGGGCGAGCAGCTCGTCCTTGCCGGGCGGGTAGAAGAAGACGAAGTGCTCGCTCTCGGCCTTCTGGTCGTCGCGGGTGAGGCGCTGGGTGTCCCGGGCCAGCCTCAAGTACGAACCGGGCTTGTCCGCCACGCCGGCCTTGGCGAGCTGTTCGGCGGCGTCGGCGTAGCGGCCCTCTTCGAACGCCAGCCGGCCCCGGTAGTAGGCGAGCGGTTCGGTGTCGGACGGCATCAGCTTCTCGAGGGCGGCGAGCTCTTCCCTGGCGGCGCCCAGGTTCCAGTCCTCGAGCGATTGCTCGAAGTTCTGGATGCGGGCCTTGGCCTCGGCGTGGCCCACCCCGCCGTCCTCGGCATGGGCCGGCGACGCGGCCGCGCACGCCAGCGCGAGCAAGAGGCCACGCCTCACCGCACCAGCTCCTCGTAGTACCGCTTCACCTGGTCCTTGTACTTGTCGGGCGCGCCCTGCTTCATCGCGTCGAGCAAGTCCTTGCGGAACTCCTTCGGGGCCTGGAACTGGTCGGGGTCGGGAATCTCGATTTTCTCGTGGTTGCGCCCCTGGCCGCCCTCGCGCGGGCCGGCGAACATCGGCAACGGCAGCCCCTTGCCGCGCTTTCCCTTGCCCTGGTTGCCCTGGCGCATCTGCTTCTCGAGCTGGGACAACTGCTCGAGCGCCGCCTTCTGGTCGCCGTAGCCGCGGGCCGGGTCGCGCCCTTCCACCTTCTGCGCCGCGCTGCCCATCTTCTGGCCCACCTGGTCCATCTGCGCGTTCGCCTCTTCGCCGAAGAGCGGGGCCATCTGCGACATCTCGTCCATCTTCTGCTGCATTTCCTTGGCCGCCTGTTCGAGCTGGCGCTGGTCCCCGGCCAGGCCCTTCAGGCGCTGCTTGTCGGCTTCGGTCAACGCCGAGCCCGGCTGGGGGAAGAGCTGCTGCAGCTTGTGGCTCAGGTCTTCGACGGTCGCGGCGTCCTTGGCCAGCCGTTCGACCAGCTCGCGCGACTGGCGCTTGGCGTCGGGCGGGTTCTGGAAGAGCTGGTCGAGCTGCCGCTGCTGCTCGCCAATCTGCTTGAGCTCGCCCGCGGCGGCCTCGGCCCGCGCCGCGGCCTCGGCGGCCAGGTCGAAGTCGTCGACCTTGAGGGCGTTCTTGACGTTGTCCAGCTCGCCCACCGCCTCTTCCAGCGGCTTGTCGGCGCGAGGGGTGAGCCGGTCGGGCCCGAACGACTGGTAGTCCTTCATCACCTCGTCGGCCTTCCGGATGAGCTCGTCCTTCAGGGCCTGGCCGCGCTGGGCGAGCCGTTCCTTCAGGCGCTCGCGCTGCTGGTCGCGCACCTGCCGGGTCTCCTGGGCCACCCGTTCCTGGCCGGCCTTGGTCTTCTCGAGCTGGTCCATGAAGTCCTGAAACTTCTTGGCGAGCTCGGGGTAGTCCTCGGCCCCCTGGTCTTCGGCCTCGTCGAGGTTCTGGAGCATCTCGTCCATCTGCATGGCCAGCTCTTGCAGCTTGGCCAGCGCCTCGTCCGCCTTGCCTTCGCGCACCAGGCGCTCGACGTCGTCGAGCGCGCCGGACAGGTTCTTGTCCTGCATCAGCTCGGCGAGCGCTTCCTGGTTCAGGTGCTCGTCGCGAATGCCCTTGGCCAACTCGGCCATGCGCTGCATCAGCTCGGCGATGCGCCGCCTCATCGCCTCGACGTCGCGCAAGATGGACTCCTGCAGCTTCGGGTCGGGCGTCTTCTTGTACTCTTCGATGAGAGACGCCAGCTCGCGGCGGTCGCGCTGCAGTTCCTGCCCCAGCTCTTTCAGGTCGAGCAACTTCTGCCGGTCGAGCAGCGCCTCGAGGTAGAGCACGTCCTTCTCGGCCTCGGAGATTTCGCGCGCCGCCGCCGAGGTCAGCGCCCGGCCGGGCGACGGGTCGGCGCTGCCGGTCGCGGCCAGTCGGAGGAACACCTGCCGGGCGCTGGTGGTGCCCAGCACCCGCGGGCGCAGGCCCTGGGCAATGTTGACGAGCGCCACGACGAGCTCGTCGGGCGCGTCGCGTTCGCGGCCCAGGGTCTGGACGGCCGATCCGAAGTCGGCGGCCAACTGGTTGCCGGCGGCGTCGGTGGCGTGGCCGCGAGAGACCGTCGCGACCGTCTTGTCCTTGGCGCGGTCGGCGCCCTCGAGCCGGTCGGCCAGGTGGGCCACCAGCCGGTCCCACAGCTCTTCCGCGCGCTGGACGGCGGCGCGCCGGTGCTCGGCCGCGCTGTACAGCTTCAAGGCCTGGGTGCGTGAGACGCCCTTCTTCTTCCCCGACACCTCGTCGTTGTCGCGCGCCTCCAGGTAGTACGAGATTTCCTGCCCGGGCCGCAGCTTCACCGCCGACAGGTCCCAGGTGTATTGGCCCCGGGTAGTGCGGCCCTCGTCGTGGGCGAGCGGCAGCCGCTGCTCGTCGGGCGACCCGGCGACGCGGAAGACCAGCTCGAGCGCGGACAGGCCGTAGTCGTCGGAAGCGTCGTAGCGCAGCGAGGCCGTCTCGCCGGGGTCGAGCTCGAGGTCGTCGACGGGCGAGACCAGCCGAACCTGGGGTGCGGCGTCGGCCTCGACGTGCACCGGGACGTCCGGGCCGACGGCGATGGGCCTGTCCCCTCGGGCGTAGAAGGCGAAGTGGTACGCGCCGGCCTTCTCGACCAGGAAAGTGCCGGCCAGGTCGCGGGCGCCCGACACGACGAGGGGAATTCGCTTGCCGTCCAGCACCAGGTCGGCCCGCGCCACGTCGCGGTCGGCGCGCGTCTTCAACTGCACCTCGGTGCCGGCGGGCGCGGTCACCTCGCCGTTGGTGCCCTGAGCGGTCCGCGGGGGCAGCCCGGTGTAGGCGGGGTACCGGTAGGTCAGCGCGACGTCGCCGGTGATGGGTTCGCGGTGGGCGCTGGGCAGGTCGCGCGGAGTGGACGCCGTGGCGGCGGCGATGCCCGCGCGCCAGGGCCGGCGGTAACCCCACACCAGGGTCCCGGCGACGAGCGCGACGCCCGCCAACACCAGGGCCGCCCGGCGCGAAGGGTGGCCGTCCACCGCGCGTCGTACGTCGAGCCGAGCGGTGCGCTCGTCGAGCCGCCGCAGGAAGGCGCGGGCGAGCTCATGAGAAAATGCAGGTTCCCGGGAGTCTGCCCCCGCGCCGGTTCCGACCGAGCGGAGAGGGACCGCACTCGGCCCCGCATCTTCCGTTCGGCCCGAGCGGAGTCGAGGGCCCCCGGTCGATTCCGCGTCGCCCGGCTCGAGGTGAACGGGCAGCTCGCGGCCTGACGCGCCAAGCGCGCGCTCGAGCTCGACCCCGGCGAGGACGTCGTACGACAGCTCGGGAAGCCGCCGGGCGAGCAGCCTGGCCGTGCGGTCGTCATCGCCCACGCGCACCAGGGTGAGAAACACGCCGAGCGCGACGAAGACGCCCGCGAAGGCGACGGGGCCCGCGATGAGCAGCGCCCGGCCGAGCCCGGCCGACAGGTGCGCGACGAAGCCCGACGCCGCCAACAGGACGACGGCAGACGCCGCGCCGTACAGCGCTCCTTGCAGCCAGAGCTGGCGCTCTTGGCGCCGGCGAACCGCGGAGATGAGCGACTTCCGACCCGGAGCGTCCGGTGGGTGCGGCGCCAGCGGACCCGCGAAGGGCGGAGGAACGGCGGGAGCCGGCCGATGGGGCGTAGGGCTGTCGGGGTTCACGGCACGGTGTCGGGCGAACGGGCAGGCGGCGCCCGTATTCCACCTCTATATAGGCGGGATTAGGCGGGTGTGCCCGCGGGTCGGTTGTGGGTTCCGGTAGTACCCCCGAGCTCCGAAGGCGAGCTTCTTGAGGCGGTGGCGGGCGCGGCCCATAATTCCCGGTGGCCGGCTGTCTCGAGGCGGACCCCATGAAGAGCTTCGAATGTAGGTCGACGCCACTCCTCGCGGCGTCGATGGCTGTCGCCTTGGCGGGCTGCCCTCTCGGCTTCGAGCGCTTCAGCGTCGACCCGCCAGCCGAGACGGTCGACGCGGGCATCTCATGCGTCGGCGGGACTCTGCCTTGCGGCGACCGGTGTGTCGACGCGCAGACCGACTCGAGCAACTGCGGGGCCTGCGGGACCGCCTGCGCCGCGGGCGAAGTCTGCTCTGCGGGAGTGTGCGGCGTGTCGTGCGGCGGCGGCACCACCCACTGCGTGAACCGGTGCGTGGACACCGAGACCGACCCCGCGAATTGCGGCGGCTGCGCTACGGCGTGCGGCGCCGCCGAAGTCTGTTCGGCCGGAAGCTGTGGCTTTACCTGCGCCGGCGAGACGGACCGGTGCGGGACGAGGTGCGTGGACCTGCAGCTCGACCCGGCCCACTGCGGCGCCTGCGCCACCGCCTGCGCCGCCGGCGAGCTCTGCTCGGTGGGCGCCTGCGGCCCGTCCTGCGCAGGAGGCACCGCCCAGTGCGGGGCGAAGTGCGTCGACCTTCAGTTGGACCCGGCCCACTGCGGAAGCTGCGGCACCACCTGCAGGGCCGGGGAAGTCTGCTCGGCCGGCGCCTGCGGCTTGGCCTGCGCGGGCGGCACCGCGCAATGCGGAACGAAGTGCGTGGACACCCAGGTCGACCCCGCTCACTGCGGAAGCTGCGGCACCTACTGTGATGCCGGAGAAGTCTGCTCGGCCGGAACCTGCGGCCTGGCTTGCACCGGCGGGACTTCGAAATGCGGTTCGACGTGCGTCGACACGCAGGTCGACCCGGCGCACTGCGGTGACTGCGCGACGGTCTGCGGCGCGGGAGAGGTCTGTTCGGCCGGGGCCTGCGGGTTGGTGTGCACCGGAGGGACGGCGAAGTGCGGAAGCCTGTGCGTCGACACCCAGGTCGACCCCGGCCACTGCGGCGCCTGCGCCACCGTCTGCGGCCCGGGCGAGGTCTGCTCGGCCGGAAGCTGCGGGCTGGCCTGCACGGGCGGGACCGCGAAATGCGGCGCGAAGTGCGTCGACACCCAGGTCGACCCGGCCAACTGCGGAGCCTGCGGCACCTCCTGCGCCGCGGGCAAAGTCTGCTCGGCCGGCAGTTGCACCCTGTCTTGCACCGGGGGCGCCACTCACTGCGGCGGAAGCTGCGTCGACACCCAGGTAGACCCGGCCAACTGCGGAGACTGCGGCACCGCCTGCAACCCCGGCGAAGTCTGCGCGAACGGCTCGTGCGGGCTCACCTGCACGGGGGGGACCGCGAAATGCGGCGCCAAGTGCGTCGACACCCAGGTGGACCGGCAGAACTGCGGCGGTTGCGCGGCAACTTGCGGCGCCACCCAGGTCTGTTCGGCGGGGGCGTGCACCTGCCTGGCCGGTTCCAAGTGCGGGGCCTCGTGCGTGGACCTCTCGACCGACTTCGCCAACTGCGGAAGCTGCGGCACTTCGTGCGCGCCAGACGAGGCCTGCGTCGCGGGCGGGTGCGTGGTGCGCTTCTGGGAGAACGTGGGAGCTTCCCTCGACCCGAGCCCGGCGCCCGCCGCGCTCGCTCATGCGCTGGGCAGCGACGGCACGGTGCCTTGGGTCGCCTGGGTCGCCGCCGAGTCTCCGGTGAATTCGGTCTACGTCCATCAGATGCAGCCGGGCGGCTGGGCCCAGGTCGGCACTCGCCTCACCGGTGGCATCGGCACTGTGTCGCCGTTCATCGACTTGCAGTTCGACGGCGACGTACCCAACGTCCTGTACTTCGAGTCGGGCATTCAGCCGGCCCACGTCGCGAAGTATCAGTCGAACACGTGGGCGCAGGTTGGCGCGCCGGGATTCACTCCGAGCTGCGTGGCGCTGTCGTCGGCCGCGCTCGCGCTCAACGGGAACGCGCCTCACGGCGTCTACGCCGGAGCGGGTGGCTGCGGAATGGGAGTGGGGTACACCACCTGGGCTGGAAACATCTGGTGGCAGTCGCCCCTCAAGGCGCCCCAACCCGCGCCCGGCCTGTTGACGATGAACGGCAGCGGAAACGCCGACGTGGCCTGGGACGGCAGCCGCGCGCTGGTCGCCCTCTCCGACCTCGGCTTCACCTACGTGCAGTACTGGAACCCGAACCCCAACCCCGGGGCCTGGGTGACTCTAGGGCCCACGCTGAACGTCGGCCCGGCGGGCAGCTTCTACCCCTACAGCCAGTTCCGTTCCATCGCCACGGCCGCTGACGGCACCCCGTATGTAGCCTGGACCGAGTCACCGGGAGGCAGCGGCACCGTCATCTACGTCAAGAAGTACTCCGCGGCGTCGAGCACCTGGGGCCTCCTCGGTTCGGGCAAAGTCAGCGGGCCGGGCATCGCCGACTTCCCGTCGATTTCCATCATCGGAGGCGTGCCCTACGTCGCCTTCGTCGAGCGAAATACCCTCTCGGTGGACGAGGTCCTCGTGCGGCGGTGGAACGGTTCGGCCTGGCAGCGCGTGGGCAGGCCGCTCAACCAGAACGCGTCGACCTCGGCGGCGATGCCGTACCTCGTCGGCATCGGGAACGTGCCGTACGTCGCCTTCCGAGAGCCGTCGAGCGGCGCCGCTCGCCTCTACGTCAAGCGGCTGCCCTGAGGAGGCTGTAACGCCTCTTGACGTTCCTGTCGCACAACCTCCCACCCCGGGCTTCGATACTTCCTAGGGGTGTTCGCGCCCGAAAGGAAGGCACGTCATGGACAACAAGGTTGTTACCCGGCTGAGCGTTCTCGAAGGTCGGAAGTTGCGCTTCGAAGTTCAGACCGACGACCTGGGCAACCAGAACCGCGGCGGCGTGCACCTCTGGGACAAGAACCGGAACTACGTCGACGTGAAGCTCGACTGGAACAGGAAGGTCGGCAGCGACGACCTCTTCGTCGGCGAAGTGAGCCTCGACGACCTGCCGGCCGGGTTCGACACCAGCGAGATTCACTCGACGGCGTTCGTCGACACGCCCTCTTCCATTCACGGCAACTGGCGCGACTGGGAAGGCCGAGACCTGAAGGTCCAGCCGGCGCCCAGGAACGCCATCTACGACATCGCCGAGGCCGGCGAGTTGCCGTTCGCGCTCCGGTCGTTCAAGGGGCACGCCGACACCCGCGGCGGCAAGGTCGAGCTCGACGTGCTGCAAAAGCCGCAGACCGGGTACAAGAGCGCCTACGGAAGCACCGCCATCAAGGGCATTCGCTTCGAAGACAAGAACAACTTCTTCGGTGGAGCCGCCAAGGTGGACGTGGTCCTGATGCCGGTCGTCGACTCGACCGACCGCCGCGGCGAGGTCTTCAGCCACGACTACGTGAAGAAAGAGCTCGAGCTGGACACGAAGATGAACACGGTGACCCTGAAGAAGCAGGCCGACGGCGCCTACGCCGCCGACGCGGGGTACGACCGCGGGTTCCTCAACCTGGCCGAGTACACCGAGTACATGGGCGACGCCCTGCGACTGAAGGCGGTGGACATCGCGCTGGTCGACCCCGCCACCGGCAAGTGGGACAGCAACGGCTCGAAGAACTACCGGGTGCCCATCAACTGAGCACCCAGGCGCGCCATTGTCTCTCATTGGGGCTGAGAGGCTGTCGAGGCGGAGGGACGGCGCTTCGCGCGAGGCCGAGCATTATCGTGATGCCCACTCGTATGGACCGGCGACCTTGCACCTGGCTCGTGGTGGCCGCGGCTGTCTGCTGCGCGCCGGCGGCCTGGGCGGCCGCTCCAGCCCGGCCGGGCCAGCCCTACGCCGAGTCGTCCCTCTGCGCGCAGCCGGACGTCATCTTCTGCGAGGACTTCGACGTCCCCGCCAACTTCGCCTGTACCGGCGCCGCCGGCATCGGCAACCACAAGTGGACGAACCCGGGCTTCGTGGCCGAGGTCAACGACTACGTCTACGGGTGCGAGGGGCGCCAGATAAACCCGGCCAGCGATTACCCGGCGCACGCGGCGGGTTCAGCCGGAAGTGTCTGGGTGGCCAACTGGAATCCGGCCCAGGGCGCCCAATCGCCGGGCAGTTCCTGGGGAGTCCTGCGCCAAAAGGGGGGTGCCTTCGCCAACGGGGTGCCCGCTTCGCGCGACGTGTACGTCCGGTTCCAAATCTACTGGACGCCCAACTACGCCTGGCCGGGCGACCCAAAGACCGACCTCTACGGCTGGGGCGCCAGCAACCCGGTGGACAACAAAATCCTGTTCCTCTACCCGCCCGAGTTCCAGAGCCCCACCGAGGCGGCCTACGACTGCGGCCTCTACACGCAGGCCGGCGCCTGGGACAACGTCAACAACGCCCGCTTCGCCGACGCGCTGTCGGTGAGGGTGGGCGATTCGGGGTCTGGCACGGGGTACGAGTTCTTCCCCATGTGCGCCAACTGCAGCGCCAACCCGCCGCACATGGAGTATGCGCCCTACCAGACGCTGGCCCTGTCCAACCCGAATGACACGCCCACGCCCGGGAAGATGTTCCGGTTCAGCCGCGGCCGCTGGTACACGGTCGAGCTGCGCTACCGGCTGAGCAGCGCGCCCGGGGCCCTGGACGGGACGATTGAGGTCTGGGTGGAAGGGACGAAGGTGTACTCGGCCAGCGACCTGCGGACGTGCGGGAACGGGACTCCGGCGGACGACTGCTCAGGCCTGGGGCAGATCTACCTCGGCGCCTACCACAACGCCGCGGACGGCACCGTCTGGAACGGCCAGCAGGTGGTGGACAACCTCGTCATCTCGAAGAGCTACATCGGGCCGCCTGGGGACACAGGGGACGCAGGCACCTCCAACCCCGACGCGGGCGGCTCGGGCTCCGACGGTGGAAGCCCAGCCTCGGACGGAGGCGCCTCGGGGACCGACGCCGGCGTCGACGCGGGAATCGGGCTGCCGGACGGCGGGGGCCCGGCAGCGACCGGTGACGGCGGCTCGCCGGCCGGCGAGGTCTCGGCGAACTGCGGCTGCACGAGCTCGAGCCCGCGCTCGGCGGCAGCCGCCTTGGCCGCCGCCGCCCTCGCCGGGCTCGCCCGGTCGCGCAGCGGCAAGCGGTCCGGAAGAGCGCGGTAGGAACCCGGGGAACCTCGGTCTCGACGCAGGCATCGCGCTGGTCGCCCCCGCCACTGGCAGGTGGGACGGGTCAGGGGTTGCGCACGCAGTTGCCGTCGTACGGCACCGGGGCCTCGTCCGGGGCCACCACCTCGAAGTCGGTCACCTTCAGCGCGTCGAGGTCGCGCGGAGCCAAGAGGTCGGTCGACCCATTCGTCCACTTGGCGGTCGTGAACCGGTCGCTCTGCGCGGTGAGCACAATCTGCCCGCCGTCGGCCAGCAGCATTCCGTATTTCTGAAGCGCCCGCGCCACCGTGCGCGCCCCCGCGCTCGGCAGCGACGAGACGTCGAAGGTGCTCTTCAGCCGCAGGCGGGTGCCGTAGATGGGAGTGTCGGCGGCCCCGGAGGACGAGGTGGCGTGGGTGGACGGGTGCACGAACGAGCCCGGCTGGATTCGGTCGTTGGGCAGGATGAAGCGCAGCGCGTGGCCGATGGCGCCGGCCGCCACCTCGTCCGCGGTGAACAACAGCGGCGCGATGGGGTAGCCAGCGGCGTCGGCGCTGGTGCACTGGTCTCCGCGCCCCGACAGAGGGTACAGCCGCGCCAGGTCCCACACGGCGAGGCAGCCGCCGTTGAACGTCGCGCCCTGGATGTCCGCCCTCCACATCTCGTAGAGCGTGCGGGTGGGCTCGTACACCACCAGCAGGTGGCAGTCGCCCCCGCCGGTGCATTGGTACGCGGGCTCGCCTTCCAGCGCGCCGCCGGGCGGCACCGGGACAGGCTGGAAGTCGCAGTCCGGGGTGTAGAAGTCGCCCGACTTCACGAAGGACCGCAGCGGGGCAGAGGCGTCCGCGTGGAGCAGCTCGACGCTGAAGTCGATTTGGAAGACGTCGCCGTTGCCCCAGCCGCCCGCCGCCGCGAGCGCGGCGATGATTTGCGCCGACCTCGGGTGCAGCGGCGCCGCGTCGACGGGTTGCGTCCAGGGCGCCCCGGCCGGGAAGTACGGCCCGCCGTCCGCGCCCGTGGTTCCGCCGTCCGTTCCACCGTCTTCGGGAAGGCCGGCGTCAGCGCCCACGGTTCCGGAGTCCGCGGCCAAGCCGGCATCGGCCGTGGGACCCGCGTCGGGCCCTCCGTCCCCCAACACAGAGGCGGTGCCGGTGCAGCCGGCAGCGAGGCCCGCGGCGACGCATGCTCCGGCGAGCAGGACGCGGGACCTCGGCGGTGGCCGGTGCGCCCGTCCCACCGTCAGGCGACCCGGTCGATGAGGCCGACCGCCGTTTGCCGGCCAGAGACGTTCAACTGCACCGCTTCGCCGGACCCGGTGACGAACACCTTGCGCCCGTCGGGGAGGGTGGTTCCGTTGGGAGTGAGCGAATAGGGCTTGCCCTGGCCGTCGATGAGAATCACCTGGGTCAGCTTGCCGCTCGGGCTGCCGAGGCGGGCGTCGGCGATGTCGGCCCGGCTGACGCGGTTGTTGAGCAACAGGCGCAGGTCCGACCCCGGCACCCGGTACTCGCCGCGGGGCAGGCTCAGCTCGAGCGCGCCGGGCCGGTAGTAGTCGTCGGTGCGGTTCACCACCTGGCCGTTGGGGTAGGTCACCGGGGTGGCGTAGCTCTCGAGGTCGCTGAGGCTCACCCGGTTCGGCATCGCGCCGTTGGCCATCGTCCAGGCGAGGTAGGGCCCGAGGTCGACCTCTTCGCTCGCCTTGATTTCGGGCAGGTCGAACGAATGCCAACCCGACTGTTCGCCGCGCGCCAGCCACGGGCCGGCCGGCAAGGTGAAGCGGTCTCCCGAGCTGACCGAGCGCTGCTGGGTGCCGTCGGCGCTGACCAGCAACAGGTTCTCATTGGCGACGAGAGCGCGGGTCACCGAGAGCTGGTGGTTGGGGTCGAAGTCCGCCCTCTGCGCGAGTGACAGGTTGGGGTTCGCGCTGAGCGGCGTCACCGCTTCCT
>JAHFDQ010000045.1:0-11775 GCA_023248915.1 Archangiaceae bacterium
TAACCCGCCCGAGTACAACGGGTACAAGGTCTACTGGGGCAACGGGGCGCAGATAATCCCCCCGCACGACCAGGGCATCGCCCGGGCCATCGACGCGGTCGAACCGGCCAACCTGGTTCGCCTCATGGACGTCGCCGAGGCGAAGCGCCGCAGGCTCTGGCGCGAGCTGGCGGGGAACGTCGAGCGGGACTACCTCGACGCGATTCTGGGCTTGCGGGTACATCGCCGGCCCGGGTCGCTCCGCATCGTCTACACGGCGCTCCACGGAGTGGGGGGCAGGCTTGCGGCAGAGGCGATGCGCCTGGCGGGCTTCGACTCGTTCCACCCGGTACCCGAGCAGCAAGAGCCCGACGGTGCGTTTCCCACGGTGCGCTTTCCCAACCCCGAGGAACCGGGGGCGATGGACCTGGCGCTCGGGCTGGCGGCGAAGGTCGGCGCCGACCTGGTGCTGGCGAACGACCCTGACGCCGACCGGCTGGCGGTGGCGGTGCGCGGCGGCGACGGGCGCCTCGTCGCGCTGACCGGCAACGAGACAGGCGTGCTGCTCGGGCACTACCTGTTGACGGTGCCGAAGCGAAAGGCCGCCCGGCCGCTGGTGGTGACCACCATCGTCTCGTCTGCGCAGCTTTGCGCCATCGCCGGCGAGCTCGGCGCCCAGTACGACGAGACGCTCACCGGCTTCAAGTGGATCGCCAACCGGGCGATGGACCGAGCGACCGCCCAGAGCGACGACTTCGTCTTCGGCTACGAAGAGGCGCTCGGCTACACGGTGGGGACGGTGGTGCGGGACAAGGACGGCATCGGCGCGGCGCTGGTGTTCGCCGACCTGGCCGCCTGGTGCCAGGACCGGGGCACCACCGTCGCCGGATACCTCGAGGAGATTCAGCGTCGCCACGGGCTCTTCGCGGCGAGGCAGGCGAGCTTCGCCTTCCGCGGCGCCGAAGGGGCCGGGGTGATTCGCAGCATCATGGACGGGTTCAGGGCGCGGCCGCCCCAGCGCATCGGGGGCGCCATCATCGCGTCGGCGAGCGACTACCAGGCCGGCCTACGGCGTGCGAGCGGCAAGGCCGAGCATCTGACGCTCCCGCCCTCGAACGTCATCGCCTACCAGCTCGACGGCGGCGCGCGCGTCACGCTGCGCCCGTCCGGTACCGAGCCGAAGATCAAGTACTACTTCGAGGTGCGCGAGGCGCCGCGCCAGGCCGAGCCGATGGCGGTCGCCCGCCAGCGCGCGGACGAGCGGCTGAAGCAGCTCGAGGCGGCCTTCTTGGTGCTGGCGCGCGAGCGGGGCCAGCCGGGGTGAGTATTGACGAAACTGGCGCGCCGACGCCGGGCTCGCGGTAGCGTCCGCGGCAGGGGAGGGCAGAATGACGCGGCCGACGATTGCGATGGTGGGGGTGTGGGCAGCCGTGCTCGCTGGCGGACCGGTTCAGGCCGCCGCCGCCGAAGCGCCCGCGCGCGGCGGGCAGGGCTGGTCGGTGCTTGCCGGCCAGACGGTGGGACAGGGTGCGAGCGTCGTCCTGGGCGAGCTCGGCTGGCCCGGCCTGTCCGCGGCCTACCTGCAGGGGGTGACGCCCACCGTCGACGTCGGCGGCCGCTTCACGTTCAACTACGGGGTGGAAGGCATCGTCACCCAGGTGACGCCGGGGGTGAAGCTGCAGGGGCTGGTGCGGGTGTCGCTGGCGGAGCAGGCCCGCTTCAACCTGGGCGTCACCTTCGCGCCCGGACCGTTCTTCTACTTCTACAACGGGTTCACCGCGGTGGGCCTGACGTTGCCCGTGGGGCTGGTGGCGGGAATTCCGGTGAGCAGCGCGCTGATGCTCCACGCCGGCATGGAGTTTCCGTTCTACGTGCTCTTCGGCTCGGGCGGAGGCCCGGTGTTTCCGGTGCTGGTCGGCGCGGGGGCCGAGTACTACCTCGACCACCGGCTCTCGCTGAGCTTCAACACCCGCATGGGGCCGTCGGTGACCGGCAGTCGGTCGTCGCCGTTCACGCTCGAGGCGCTCCTGGGCGTGGCCTACCGGCTCTAGGCGAGTTCGGCCGGCAGTCCCGTTCACAAGTGTTGCACTCGGACCCTGGGTTGGGGGTAAACCGCACGACAAAGGGAAACCCATGGTACCGAAGCTCTTGCCTGCCCTGGCTTGCACATTCCTGACGCTGGCGCCCGTCGCCGCGGTTGCCGACGAGGGCTCCGAGCTGGCGCGCATGCGCGCGGAGGCGACTGCTCGCGACGCCGAATTGGCCGCGAACCGGTCGAACCTCGAGAACAAGCGCAGGCAGGTCGAGGACCAGAAGACGGCCCTCGAAGCGTTGAAGCGCAGGACGGCCGAAGCCCGGCAGCGGGCCGAAGAGGCCCAGGCCCGGCGGGCGGAAGAACGGCAGCACGCCGAGCAGCAGCGCGCCGAGCAGCAGGCCGCTCCGGCCTACGCCAGCCCCGCGATGCAAGCCCAGCCGGTCGGTCGCGACGACGACTCGGTCGCGAGCGAGGACGCGCGGCAGGCTCGCCGCCAGGCCGAAGAAGCGCAGCGAGCCCGGGCCGAGGACGAGCGCCAGCGGGCGAGGGCGGACGCCGAGGCTTCGCGCCAGCGCGCCGAGGACGAACGCCAACGCCAACGAGAGACCGAGCAAAAGAGGCGCCGGGACGAAGAGCGGCGCCGCACGGGCGGCCAGGGCATGCGACGGACGGCGTCGCGCTAATTCACGAGGTCATGGGAGGAAGCATGCGTCGGAGCATCATCGGAGCCATCTGTCTCGCCGAAGTCTTCGCGGTCTCGGGCTGCACCAAGCCGCTGTGGCGGGAGATGCTGGGCAGGTCGATCAGCGAGTTCACCACGCCCATCCGGGACAACAACCTGGACAAGGTGTGGATCAAGAACATGTCCGACAACGAGTGCAATCGCGGCTGCCAGGCGTCGGTCGGGTGCTGCGGGAAGTGCTCGGAAGGCGGCGTCGGGGGGTTGCTCGGCGCGGTCGGCGGAGGCGGTGGCGGTGGCGGTTTCCTCGGCGTGCTCGGCGGAGGCGGCCCCTCGGCCAGCTCGTTCGACGGCCTGGCCTACGAGGTGTTCTCGAACTACTTCACCCAGAAGCGAAAGGGGCGCGTGGTGGAAGCGCACCGCCACAACTACGCGACCGAGCTGAACGTCGAGACGCGTACCAAGATCGACTACAAGGAAGAGGGGAAGATCATCGGCACGGGCATGTCGTGCGAAGATCTCTGCCTGCTCGACGAGGCGAAGAAGCGCCACTCGGACAAGCTGCTCGCGTACCAAGTCATCGAGATGCAGCCGGACGAGATGCTCATCCACTTCCGCTACAGCGACGTGCGCAGCGGCATGGTCGAGCTGTCGAGGACCCTGAAGGTCGAGGGGTTCCAGGTCGGCGACCGCAGCTTCTAGGCGGGGCCCTCGACTCCGCTCGGGCTGAACGGATGGGGGCGGTGCGCGCCAGCGCCGAGTCGGCTTAGGCTACATGGAATGCGCGCTGCCCTCTTCGCTTCGTTCGTCCTCGTCGCTTGCCGGCCGGCACCGGCGCCGGCCCCGGAAGGGCTGGTGCCCGACTTCCACCTGGCCGACGTGAACCCCGGGTCGGCGCGGTACGGCCAAGACGTGTCGCCCCGCGACTACCTCGGGAAGGTGAGCGGCTGGTACTTCGGCCACTCGACTTGAGGCTACTGCCGGGGCCAGTTTGGCCTCCTCGATCAGATGATGTCGGACCTGGAAGGCCAGGCGCCAGGCGCGGTCTCGCTGTTGGGCGTGAACGCCGCCGGGCTCGAGAGCGGGAACGCCGAGGCGGTCGACGGGCGCAGCCTGCCCTGGCTGCAAGACGTCGCCGAGGTGGACGCCTGGGGCTCGTGGCAGGTGACCTGGCGCGACGTGGTGGTGGTCGACGCGAAGAACGAGGTGCGCTCGGTCTTCAACCTCACCGAGCACGACCTGCACCAGCCGGCCGATTACCAGGCGCTCGAACAGGAGTTGCTCGACGCGCGGTGACGCTGCCGGCCCCGGCGTCGGCCCCGGGCGAACGGCTCAGCAGACCGTGGTCAGCGTGCAGCCCCTCATCTGGATGAACCAGGCCAGGGCGACCCGGTCGGTCACGCTCGCCTGTTTGAGGTCGAAGCTGACGCCCAGCCCGCGCGAGCGACCGCTCTCGTCGCGATCGGCTCGGGTGACCGCGCCCTGAAGCTTGCAGACTCGCACGCCGTGCTCGATGGGAATGCCTATCGAGGCGCGCACTGGCGACCCTTCGACGCCCACCTCGAGGTCCTTCAGGTACATCCCCCCGAGCGAGATGTCGGTCACCCGCGCTCGGAGGCGCGCGTCGCCAATCTGGCAGTACGCGTTGATGGCAACCGGAAGCCGCTCAGCGCAGCGTCTGTCAGTCTCCTTGGGCAGGGGCGTATCGTTTCGGAGCTTCATGTCTCACCCATTTCCTTGTGAGGAACGACCCTGGTCGCGGAACCTACTCCCGTCCGGTGGTACGTTTCCAGCCGTGTTCCGCGCTTGGCGTGCTCAGGGGCTTTGGGGATCGCTGCTGGCGTGCGGGCTCGTAGCCTGCACCGGTGGAGTCGGTGGTGTCACCGGCGAAGGCGCCGACGGCGGCCACGAAACCGACGGAGGCGCGGCGACGGACGGGGGCAGCTCGACCGACGGCGGCCCCGCAACTGACGGAGGCACTGCGAACGACGGCGGCATTCAGACCGACGGCGGCGCCTCGACCGACGGAGGCGCGGTAGACGCCTCGGCCTGCCCGGCGGCCAACGTGCTCTGCGTCGACGACACCACCGGGGCGGCCCAGGAGTACTCCACCATCCAAGCCGCAGTTGACGCGGCGGTGCCGGGCGACACGGTGCTGGTCTTCGCCGGCTCGTACGCCGGGTTCCGCATCGAGCACAGCGGCACTTCGGCCGCGCCGATCACGGTGCGCGCGGCGGCTGGCGTGCAGCTCACATCGCCGGAGTCGCTGACTCACAACTTCATTCGCATTCAGAATTCGAGCTATTGGACGATCGAGGGGTTTCACCTCACCGGCAGTGGCACCCCGCAGCCTTACGATTACGACTACGCATGCATCGCAGCCCGGGGCGCGACCTCGGGCACGCCGATGCACGGCCTCGTACTGAGGGCCAACGAGGTGAGCGGGTGCAGCCCTTCGGCCATGTACCTGTCGCAAACCGAGGGGCTGCTGCTGGAAGACAACTTCATCCACCACAACGTCCTCGAGCAGCAGAACGGAAACGGCAACGGCGTCTACCTGGCCAACGCCGGAACGGACAACGTGGTGGTGCGGCACAACCGCTTCATCGCCAACGCCGGTTCGGGCATTCACTTCAACGGGGACGCCTCGGTGACGGGCGCCGACGGGCTTCAAAAGGGGCACCTATTCGATCGCAACCTGGTAGCCGACAACGGAGGCAACGGCTTCAACATGGACGGCATTCAGGACTGCGTCTTCGTCAACAACGTCTTCGCCAACAACGGCCACCACGGAGTTCGCGGCTTCGACATCGACGCGGCCGCGGGCCCGAAGAACAACGTCTTCATCAACAACACCTTCGTCGGCAACATCGGCGCCGGAGTGAAGATGAGCGAAGACCAGGGCGGCCACGTGCTGTTCAACAACTTGACCGTCAACAACATCGAAGGGGGCATCGCCATCGGCGAGACGACGCCCGCGGTGAGCAACAACGTCGATAGCAGCACCGTGCCGGGGGTGTTCCTCGACGCGAGCGCCGCCGACTTCCGGCTGCCGTCGGGCTCGCCGGCCGTCAATGCCGGGGTGGCAGTGTTCGCCGGCAGCAGCGCTCCGGCGATCGACTTCAACGGCTTCGCCCGCACCGTGCCGCCCGATTGCGGGGCGTTCGAGCTGGGCAGTGCGCCCTGAGGGTTTTATTGCGCAGTTGCCCGGCCTGGGGGGTTCCACGGCCATGCGATCGATCTTCCTCTTTGGCGTGGCAGTGGTTCTGGTGGCGTGTCCTGGCTTCATTCCCCCCCCGGGGGTCGATGCAGGGTCCCTTGGAGGCGCCGGGTCCTACGGCTACTACGTCGGCGGGGCCGGAGGTGGAGGCGGAGGTGGAGGCGGAGGTGGGGGAGGAGGCGGGCTGGGCGTGACCGCGCGGACCGACGACATGGTGAGTGGATCGAGGCTTCACGCCACCGCCTTCGTAGGCGTCGATGGCGCCCGTTCCTCGGGGCAGTACTTCTGGGACTCCAAGCTGGGGACCTACTGTATTCCGATGACCGCCGCGTACTTCAAGGTCTTCGGCATTCCGGAACCGAACGGTGCGACGTGCATTCCATTCCCTTTCGCGACATCGCTCTTCTCCTGGTACCCGGCAGACCATGTCTACGAGGGCCCCGCTTGTGCCGGCGGAGAACTCCTCGCCTCGATGTTCGCCTCGGTCAGCACATCGACGATGCAGGCTCCCGGCTCGCAGCCGTGGACGACAGTGATGGGCTTCACGTCCGATGGCGGCATCTGGTACGTGGCCCCTGTCGGCGGGGGCCCGCTGTCCACCCGCCTCGACGATGGTGGTTGCGGTGCGCTGCCCCGCGATGGAGGCATCGACGCCCTCTACCGCGTCACAGGCCCGGCCTCGACGGGCGATCTCGCTCGAGGGAACTACGTCACCGAGTGACTGCGCCGGAAGTTTCGAGAGCCCGAGTCGGGCTATAGCGGTCAGCGCGCTTCCGGCTGATAGGGCGTCCCCAGCGCCGCGGGGGCCGCTCCTTTCTTCCCCTGGGCCGCCAGAACCAAGAGCGTCAGGGCGTAGGGAAGCGTGAGCAGGAACCCCTGGGGAATGACCTCGACGAGGCCCGGCGCCGACGAGGCCAGGCCAATTCGCAGCGCGTTGCCGAGGGCGAAGAAGGCGGCGGCTCCGAACGCCCCGAGCGGGGTCCACCTTCCGAACACCATCGCCGCCACCGCCATGAAGCCCAGCCCAGCGGGCATGTGATGCTCGAAGCGGTCGAGGGTGGACGTGGACAGTGCCGCGCCGCCCAGCCCGGCCAACAGGCCGCTGCCCACCACGCAGCCGTACCGGAGCGCCGGCACCGACAGCCCGAGCGTCGCCGCCGCCGCGGGCTTCTCGCCGACCGCGCGCACCCGGAGGCCCACCGGCGTGCGGAAGAGCGCGAAGTGGAACAGGAACGGCAGGACAGCGGCGAGGTAAGTCAGGCTCGAGTGGCCCGACAGGGCGCGCAGCAGGGGGACCTGGTCGAGCCCCGGCAGAACCCACCGGTGCAGTTGCTCGATGGGCGGCGTGCCGGTCGGCGACCAGAGCGCCTCGAGCAGGAAGGTGCCGCCGGCGAGCGCGACGAGGTTCAGCGCCATGCCCGAGACCACCTGGTCGCTCCGCCAGCGAATGCACAGGTAGCCGTGCACCGCGGCCAGCGCGGCGCCCGCGGCCATGCCGCAGACGACGCCGAGCGGAGTCGGCACCGCGAGCGAGGCCACCGCGGCGGCGAAGGCCCCCGCCCGCATCATTCCCTCCACCCCGACGTTCACCACGCCCGACCGCTCGGACAGGACGGCGCCCAGCGCCGCGAAGACGAGCGCGGGCGCGTAGTCGAGGGTCGAGAAGACGAGCGCCTCGAGCACGCTAAGCACGGGGCACCTCGACCGTGGCGCTCGCGGCCGGCTCGCGGCGGAACCGCGACAGCAGGGTCTCCCACACCAGGCGCGCCGCGACGAACAAGAGGGCCAGGCCCTGAATCAGCTCGGGGAAGCTCTTGTGCACCCCGAGCAGTTGCATGCGCGTGCCGCCCGCGCGCAGCGCGCCGAACAGCGCCGCCGACGCCAGCACGCCCAGTGGGTGGTTCTGGCCGATGAGCGAGATGGCGATGCCGTCGAAGCCGTAGGGGGCTCCGAGCGTGGCGGGGAACTTGTGCTCGGTGCCCATCACCAGCACCGCGCCCGCGACGCCGGCCAGCGCTCCGGATAGCGCCATCGCCTGGTAGACGCGGGCGGCGACGGGGATTCCTGCCGCGCGCGCCGCCTCGGGGCCGAGCCCGACCGCCCGCGACTCGAAGCCGTAGCGGGTGCGGGCGAGCCAGTACCAGACCGCCACCGCCAGCGCCGCCGCCACGAGAATGCCCGCGTGCAGGCGCGACGTTTCGCCCAACAGCCGCGGCAGCTGGGCCGACGCCAGAATCTCGTCGGTGCCCGAGATCGAGTTGTCGCCGCTCGCCTGGGCCCGCAAGGGGCCTACCACCAGCCAGTTTTCGACCAGGCTGACGGCAATCCAGTTCAGCATGATGGTCGAGATGACCTCGTGCACTCCGCGCTCGAGCTTCAGCGCCGCGGCGATTTCCGCGTAGGCCGCTCCGGCCAGGGCCGCGCCGGCGAGGCAGACTGCGACGTGCAACGGCCACGGCAACGCCAGCTTCCCGCCCAGCACCGCCGCAGAGAGCGCTCCCACCATCATCTGGCCCTGGGCACCGATGTTGAACAGCCCCACCGAGAAGGCGACCGCCACCGACAGCCCGGTGAGCGTCAACAGGGCGGTCTTGGAAGCCGTTTCTCCCCAGGGGCGGGTGAGCGCCGAGGCGTCAGCGCCGGCGAAGAGCTTCGGCAGGTCGCCGAAGCCGCCCCACGCCATCTCGGCGTAGGCCCGGGCCGCCACCCAGAGACTGCCCTGCGAGGCGACGATGGCGAGGAAGCAAACCGCCAGCGCCAAGGCGACCGACAGCACCGAGGGCAGGGCGGTCTGGAACGGGCGAACCAGGCGCGCGCGGAGAGTCACGTCAGTCACGGGTGTCCGTCTCTGCCCGCGCCCCCAGCATCAGGCGGCCGATGAATCGCTCGTCGAACCGGGCGCGGGCGATCTCGCCGGCCACGCGGCCCTCGAAGAAGACGTAGAGGCGGTCGCACACTGCGAGCAGCTCGTCGAGGTCGAGTGACACGACCAGCACGGCGCAGCCGCGGTTCCGCTCGGCGCGCAGCCGCGCGTGCACCTGCGCCACTGCTTGCACGTCGAGCCCGCGGGTGGGCTGCACGGCGACCAGCAGGCGCGGCGTCGCGTCGAGCTCGCGGGCGACCACCACCTTCTGCTGGTTGCCCCCGGACAGCTCGACCATGCGGGCTGTGGGGTCGGGCGGGCGGACGTCGTAGTCGGCGATGAGGCGGGCCGCGCGCTCGCGCCGACCGGCGAAGTCGATGCGCGCGCCGCGGGCGAAAGGCGGCAGATGTTGGCGGCCGAGCGTGACGTTCTCTTCGACGCTCATCGGCCCCACCACCGCGCGCTTCAGCCGGTCCTCCGGCACGTGCGCCAGACCGAGCTGGCGAAGCGCCGCCGGGCTCGGGTTGCACAGCACGGTGCCGCCCAGCGAGAAGGTGCCGGCGTCGTAGGGGCGCAGCCCGGTGAGGACTTCGGCCAGCTCGCGCTGGCCGTTGCCGTCCACGCCCGCGAGGCCGACGATCTCTCCCGCGGCGACGGTCAGGGAAACGCCCTGAAGCGCGGGCCGGCCCCTGCTTCCGCGCGCCGTCAGGTCGGTGACCTCGAGCACGGGCGTGCGCGGCTCGACCTGGTCAGAACCAGAGCTCCGTTCACCCCGAGCGTGGCGAAGCGAAGTCGAGGGGCCCTCGACTCCGCTCGGGCTGAACGGAGGCCGCGTCGCAGGAGGCGGTTCGCCCCCGGCTCCGCTCGGGCTGAACGGAAGCTGCGCCCCGGGAGGCGGTTCGCGCTCGACTCGGCTCGGGCTGAGCGGAGTGGGTGAGGCGCGCACCATCAGCTCGGCCAGCTCTTTCACCGACGTCGCCCCGGGGGCCACGTCCGCGACGACGGCGCCTCGGCGCATCACCGCGATGCGGGTCGCGATCGCCAGCACCTCCTTCAGCTTGTGGCTGATGAAGATGACGGTGTGGCCGGCCGCGGTCAGTTGCCGGGCGACCGCGAAGAGCTCGTCGGCTTCCTGCGGCGTCAGCACGGCCGTCGGTTCGTCGAGAATCAGCGTGCGCGCGCCCCGGTGCAACGCCTTGACGATTTCCACCTTCTGCTGCGACCCCACCGAGAGCGACTCGACCGGCGCCTCGGGGTCGAGGGCGAAGCCGAACCGTCGGCAGGTGGCCAGGACGTGCTCGTTCGCGGCCCGCAAGTCGAACAGCCCGTGACGGGCCGGCTCTTTTCCCAGCACGACGTTCTCGGCGACCGTCAAGGACGGCACCAGCATGAAGTGCTGGTGGACCATGCCGATGCCGCGCGCCAAGGCTTCCTTCGGGCTCTTCAGCCGCACCGCTTCGCCGCCGATGCGCACCTCACCCCGGTCGGGCTGGTACAGGCCGTACAGCACGTTCATCAGGGACGTCTTGCCCGCGCCGTTCTCGCCCACCACTGCCAACCGCTCTCCGTCGCGAATCTCGAGCGAGGCGTCGTCGAGCGCCTGCACCCGCCCGAACCCCTTCGAGATGTGCAGGAGCGAGATCAGGGTTGGGCCTTGAACGCCGCGAGCTCGGCCGCGTTCGAGGGGACGTGCAGCTCGCCCGAAACCACCCTCTGCCGCAGCGCCTCGAGCTTGGCGAGCGCCTCGAGCTTGCCCGGGAAGTCGAGGCGCACCACGGCCAGGCCCACGCCGTCTTCCTTGAGCCCGCGGGCCACGTCACCGCCCGCCAGCGTGCCGGCCTTCAGGTCTCTCACCGCTTCGTAGACCGCCAGGTCGACCCGCTTCACCATCGAGGTCAGCACCGCGCCCGGGGCGAGGTGGGCCTGGTCTGAATCGACGCCGATGACGTAGACGTCCTTGCCCTCGGCGCGCGCTTCCTTGACCGCCTGGATGACGCCCAGCCCGTCCGACCCCGCCGCCTGGAAGACGACGTCCACGCCCTTCGCCATTAGGTCCTGGCCCACCTGCTTGCCGGCGGCGACGTTGTCGAAGCTGCCGGTGTAGGTCGCCAGCAGCTTCTCGGCCGCCGCCGGGTTGGTGCTGGCCACTCCCGCGCGGAAGCCTGCCTCGAACTTCTTGATGAGCGGAATTTCCATGCCGCCCACGAAGCCGACCCGCCGCTTCGACACCAGCCCCGCCAGGGCGCCCACCAGGAAGCTGCCCTCTTCCTCGCGGAACACGACGGTGCGCACGTTGGGCAGGCAGATGGGCTTGCCCGAAGCGTCGAGGACCGGGCTGTCGATGAGCAGGAACTTCGCCTTCGGGTTTCGCCGGGCCACGGCCTCGACCGCGTTCTCGAGCATGAAGCCGACCCCCACGGTCAGCTCGGCCCCCTGTTCGACCAAGAGCTCGAGGTTCGGCTCGTAGTCTTCCTGGGCCTTGCTCTGCACCACCAGGGGCGCGACGCCCAGGGGGACGATGGGGGGCTGACGCGACGCCAGCTCGGGGGTGAGCGACGCCTTCAGCTCGTCGGCCGACGAGGGGCGGTACCCGCCGCCCTCGAACCGAGCCCCGGCCGCCCACAGCTCGAGGCCACGCAGCGCCGAGTCGTTGAACGACTGGTCGCCGCGCCCTCCCACGTCGGTCACCAGCCCCACCACCCGCTTCGCCGGCATGGCGAGGGCGGGCGGCGCGGTCTCGTCCTTCTTCTTGCACGCGGTGAGCGCCAGGCCCGAAGCCAGCGCGACTGTTGCCAGGCGTCGAATCATGGCGCTTCATTTAGCAGTATTTCTGCTATCTGCCGTGGCGCACGTGAGACCCTACGAGGCCATCAAGGCGAAGCGCGGCGGCGGAGCGCTGGCCGACGGCGACATTCGGGCCTTCATCGAAGGCTTCACCGATGGCTCGATTCCCGACTACCAGATGGCGGCGATGTGCATGGCCGTCTTCTTCAAGGGGC
>JAHFDQ010000045.1:11785-18803 GCA_023248915.1 Archangiaceae bacterium
CGAGTTGGCCGCCTGGACGCAAGCGATGCTCGAGTCCGGCGACGTGCTCGACCTGTCCGACACTCCCGGGGTGAAGGTCGACAAGCACTCGACCGGCGGGGTGGGGGACAAGGTGTCCCTGGCGCTGGCGCCCCTGGTCGCGGCCTGCGGAGTGCCGGTGCCGATGATTTCCGGTCGGGGCCTGGGCCACACCGGCGGCACCCTCGACAAGCTCGAGTCCATTCCCGGCTTCCGGGTGGACCTGAGCGTCGAAGAGTACCGCGCCCAGCTTCGCGAGGTGGGCGCCTGCCTCATCGGGCAGACGGCGACGCTCGCCCCGGCCGACAAGAAGCTCTACGCGCTGCGCGACGTCACCGCGACCGTCGACTGCATGCCGCTCATCGCCAGCAGCATCATGAGCAAGAAGCTGGCCGAGGGCATCGACGCCCTGGTGCTCGACGTGAAGGTGGGGTCGGGCGCCTTCATGAAGACGCTCGACGACGCGCGCACGCTGGCGCGGACGATGATCGCCATCGGCACCCGCATGGGGCGCAAGGTGACCGCGCTCGTCACCGACATGGACCAGCCGCTCGGCTGCACCGTGGGCAACGCGCTGGAAGTGGACGAGGCGGTCGCGGTGCTCGAAGGGCACGCCCCCGAAGACCTGACCGAGGTGACGCTGGCGCTCGCCGCCGAGATGCTGGTGCTCGGAGGCAAGGCCGCCACGCCCGATGAAGCGCGCGGCCGGCTGGCCCGGGCCGTCGAAGACCGCTCGGCGCAAAAGAAGCTCGAAGAGATAGTGGAACGGCAGGGTGGCGACCCCCGCGCGGTCACCGACCGGACGCGGCTGCCGAAGGCGCGGGCCACCGCCGAGGTGGTGGCGCCGGAAGCCGGGTTCGTCACCTCGATCGATTCCGAGGCCATCGGGCTGGCGGCGATGGCGCTAGGAGCGGGTCGCGAGAGGGCCGACGGCGTGGTCGACCCCGCCGTCGGTCTCACCCTGCTCGAGAAGGTGGGCAAGCGGGTCGACGCCGGGGCGCCCCTCGTACGCGTGCACTACAACAACGCGGCCCGCCTCGACGATGTCCGGGCGCGGCTGCTGGCCGCGTACCGGGTCGGGCAGCAGCCGGCCGCGGCCCGGCCGTTGGTGGTCGAGCGATTGGAATGAACTCGGGTATTATCCGCGGGAGGACACCGGTGAGGGCTGGCGAGGCTTCCTGAAGGTTGCGGGAAAATTCGCGGTTGGGGCCGGGTCATGATGCACTTTGGCAAGCGTGGACAACAAAGACGGTAAGAAGCCCCTCGCGGGAGTCCCCGAGGACGAGATCGGCTCGGCGCTCGACGACGCGCTCGACACGGGTGTGAGCGCCGAACCGAAGACCGTCTTCGCCGCCCCGGCGGCCGAGGCGCTGGCGGCGGTGGCGCTCGCCGAGCGCGGCCCGACGGCGGTGAGCCCCATTCCCGCCGCCGCCAGGGCCCCCCTGCCGTCCATCGCGCCGGTGGTCCCAAGCATACCGGCGGTCGCCCCGCTGGTGGCGCCCGTCGTCGCGCCAGCCGCGGCCTCGTCGCCTGCGCCCGACGCCTCCGGGCCCGATGGCGCCGGAGCCGCTCAGTGGTACCTCGGCATCGAAGACCGCCAGGAAGGGCCGTTCTTCGTCGAGCAGATTCGCGAGATGTTGTCCGCCGGAATGGCCACGCGCGACACGCTGGCGTGGAAGGACGGGCTGCCCGACTGGCTCGAGTTGTCCCGCATCGCCGAGCTGGCGACGCTGTTCCAGAAGCCTCCGGCGGCTGCCCCTCAGCCTCCTCCTCCGCCGCCGATGACGGTGGTCGCGGCCGGGCCGCCGCCCTCGCTGTCGTCGCTGGTGCAGGGCGAGCTCGACGTGCTGAACCGCGCGCACCCCGAGCCCGTCGCGGCGGCCGCGAAGCCCGCGCCTCCTGTGCTCGAAGAACTGACCGCGCCTCCAGAAGAGCCCGAAGCTCCCGCCGAAGAGCAGGCCCCGTCCACCTACGAGCCCCCCGCGCCGGTGCTGAGGCCGGCCGCGACCCACGCGGTTCCATGGACCCAGCCCGCGCCGTCGAAGTGGCTGTACTACGCGCTGCTGGTGGGCGGTATCGTCATCGCAGGGCTGGCAGGAGTGGTCGTGGTGTTGTTGCTGCGGCCGGCGGCGACGCCGCAGCCGGTGCAGAACCCCATCGCGATCAGCGACGCCGGAATGGCCGCTGCCCAACGGCCCGCCGTCGACGCCGGCCTGGCCGCGCCCGCGGTCGATGCCGGAACCGCCCTGGCTGGCTCGAATGAGCCGCCACTGCCCGCCGAAGAATTGGCCAAGCTGCCCGAGAACCTCACGCCCCAGGACATCATGAAGGTGGTGATCGCCGACCGCGAGTCGCTCGCACAGTGCGGAGATTCGCAGCACGAGGCCGAACCGGGGTCGAGCGGGAAGCTGGTCATGCGGTGGACCATCACCGTGCCCTACGGCAAGACGTCGAACATCGAGGTGGTCACCAAGAAGCTCGAGCAGAGCGTCATCGCCGACTGCGTCGAGCGGCGCATCAAGACGTGGGAATTCCCGCGGCACCGCAAGCTGGGGCCGCCGGTCGAGTTCCCCTTCAAGTTCTAGCTAGCCGCGCAGGTGGCAGGCGCCCGGGCCGCCCGGGCTGTCGCAGGCGCGACCGCAGGGCGTGTCGGCTTCGCGCGTGGCGCCCCGGGCGTTCACGGCGAACACGGAGAACTGCTTCTCGAGCTCGCGCCCTCGGCACTCGGGGCACTCGACGGCCGCGCCGCCGCGCACCAACTGCTCAAAGCGCGCGTCGCACTGCCGGCATCGGAATTCGAACAAGGGCATGCCGCGATGTTGCGACGCAACGGCCCCGCCAGGCAAGGGCGCCTCGGCGCCGGCCATCGCTGGCGTCCGGGGAGGCGATGGTCCGGAGCTGACGCGCCGCGTCGGCGCTGCCCCAGGGACAGAAAAGGGGCGATTCACCGGGTCGCCCGTATGATGAGGCCGCCGATGGGCCTGTACGAGCAGCTCGAGGAGTGCGCGGCGGCAGTTCGCGCGCGGGCGCCGGGCGCTGCGCCCAAGGTCGGGCTCATACTCGGCAGCGGCCTGGGTTCCTTCGCCGACTCGCTCGCCGATCGCGTCTCGGTGCCGTACTCCGACCTGCCGCACTTTCCCGTCTCGTCGGTGCCTGGCCACGCTGGCCGCCTGGTGGTGGGGCGAATCGGAACCGAGCCGGTGGTGGTGATGCAGGGCCGGGTGCATTTCTACGAGGGGTACACGCCGGCCCAGGTGGCCTTCCCCGCGCGCGTTCTGTGCGCGCTCGGCATTCGCTCGCTGGTGGTGACCAACGCCGCCGGAGCCATCAACCTGGCCTACCGGCCCGGCGACCTGATGGCGATCACTGATCACGTCAACCTCTCGGGCTGGAACGCCCTGGTGGGGCCGAACGACGACAGGCTCGGGCCGCGCTTCCCCGACATGAGCCACGCGTACGATCTCGCCCTCACCGCCCAGCTCTTCGAGGCCGGAAAGCGCGCCGGAGTCGACCTGAAGCGCGGCGTCTACGCCATCCTCTCGGGGCCGTCGTACGAGACCCCGGCGGAGATTCGGGCGTTGCGGACGCTCGGGGCCGACGCCGTAGGCATGAGCACCGTCCCCGAGGTGGTGGCGGCCGCGCACATGGGGGTCAAGGTGGCCGGGGTGAGCTGCCTGACCAACCTCGCGGCCGGCATCGGGTCGAAGCCGCTCTCGCACGAAGAGGTGTCCGAGACCGCGAACCGGGTGCGCGACCTGTTCTGCCGCTTACTCGCGGACTTCATCCCCGCGGCGGCGAAGGTATAGTCGGGCACCCTATGGCCGAACGACGCAACGACGAACGCCGTGAGCAGCCCGCCAAGGTCGCCGAAGCCATCTCGCGGAAGAAAGAGCGCCGCGACTCGGACGACCGCCGCGACTCGCCCCGGGTGCCGATGCACTTTCTGGTGCGCGACATCGCCGAGGGCGGCAGCTACGTCGAGCGCGAGGGCGACCTGGCCATCGGCGGCATCTTCTGGAAGGGCAAGTACGCGGCGCTCGGCACCGAGGTCGAGGTCCGGTTCCGCCTGACGGGCGTGCCCAAGGAAATCCGCGCCAAGGCCGAGATCATCCGCGTCGAGAACCAGGGCAAGGGGCTGAACTTCCACGTGCGCTTCACCGAGCTCGACGTGATGAGCGAGCTGGCCATCGCGAAGTTCATCGACGAGCACGGGGTGTGAGCGCCGCCGCGCGCCGGAAGGACAGGCGCCCGTCGCCCCAGCGGGCCCGCCGAAGCGCCGACGTCCCCTGGGCCCTCTTGTTCGCCGCGGCCGGCGATGCGCGGAAGCGGGCCTACGCCCCATACTCTCGCTTCGCGGTCGGCGCGGCCCTCTGGTGCGGCGGCGACGCCATCGTCAGTGGCTGTAACGTCGAGAACGCTTCCTACGGGCTGTCGGTGTGCGCCGAGCGCAACGCGGCCGCGCGGGCGGTCGCCGAGGGCCGGGGCCGGGTGCGCGCGGTCGCCATCGTGGTCGACACCGCCCGGCCGACGCCGCCCTGCGGCATGTGCCGCCAGGTGCTGCGCGAGTTCGCCGACGAGGGCGCGCCGGTGCGCTGCCGCAACCTCGGCGGCAAGGAGGCCCGCTACACGGTGGGCTCGCTGTTGCCCCACGCCTTCACCCGCGCCTTCCTCTGACGGAACCCGGGCCGGGCGCGACCGAGGAAACCCTGCTCGGGGGGCGCGCGGCCGTGCTAAACGGACGCCGGTTTGGACCTCGTCATCACGAACGGCACCGTCGTCACGATGAACCGCGAGCGAGAGGTGCTCGCCGGGGCCGACGTGCTGGTGCGGCAGGGGCGCATCGCGCGTGTCGGCAAGCAAGGAGGGGTGGACGGCGCGCCGCGCCGCACTATCGACGCCCGGGGAATGCTGGTGATTCCCGGCTTCGTGCACGGGCACCTCCACGCCTGTCAGACGCTGTTCCGAAACCACGCCGACGGGCTCGAGCTGCTGGACTGGCTGCGCGATCGCATCTGGCCGCTCGAGGCCGCGCACGACAGGGCCTCGATGAGGGCCGCGGCCGACCTGACCTTCGCCGAGCTGATCAAGGGAGGCTCGACGGCCGCCCTCGACATGGGCACCGTGCGCCACTACGACGCCGTCTTCGAGTCGGCGCGCGACGCCGGCTTCCGGCTGACCGGCGGCAAGACGATGATGGACGTCGGCCAGGGCGTGCCCGCGCAGCTGCGTGAGACGACCGCCGATTCGCTGGCCGAGAGCCTGCGGCTGGCCGGGCAGTGGCACGGCACCCACGACGGGCGCCTGCGCTACGCCTTCGCCCCGCGCTTCGTGCTCTCGTGCACCGAGGGGCTGCTCCGGCAAGTGGCCGACAAGGCCCGCGAGCTGTCGCTCAGGGTGCACACCCACGCCTCCGAGAGCGCGGCCGAGTGCGACGTGGTGCGGCAGAAGACCGGCAACGACAACGTGGCCTACCTCGCGTCGCTGGGCATCAGCGGCGACCACGTCACGCTCGCCCACTGCGTGTGGCTGACGGCCCAGGAACACCGGCTGTTGCGCGAGAGCCGTACTTCCGTCTGCCACTGCCCGAGCTCGAACCTGAAGCTCGCCTCGGGCATCGCCAAGATCCCCGAGCTGCTCGCCGAAGGGGTGCGCGTCAGCCTCGGCGCCGATGGCGCGCCCTGCAACAACAACCTCGACATGTTGGTCGAGATGAGGCTGGCGGCGCTCATCCACAAGCCTCGGGCGGGTGCGCTGGCCATGCCTCCGATGCAGGTGCTCGAACTCGCCACGCTGGGCGGAGCCCGGGCGCTCGGCCTCGAGGCCGAGGTCGGGTCGATAGAACCGGGCAAGCGCGCCGACCTCGCGGTGGTCGACTTGAGGGGCCCGCATGCTTCGCCGCGCGTCGAGGACGCGGTGGGCCAGCTCGTCTACTCGGGCCGGTCGGCCGACGTCCGGCACGTGCTCATCGACGGCCGGGTGGTGATGCGCGACCGCGAGCTGCTCACGATGGACGAGGCCAGCGTCCTGGCCGAGGCCGACGTCCACGCCGGCCGCCTCGCCGAGCTGGCGGGGGCCTAGGGCTTTTGCCCACGGGGCCCGCCAGGCTACGCGCCCGGTCCGCCGGAGCACTCGACGAACTCGCCGTGCTGCAGCTCCACCATCCTGGTGCTCGGCGAGAGCGGCACCGGCAAGGAGGTGCTGGCCCGCGCGCTTCAACTCGAGAGCCCGCGCAGCGACGGGCCCTTCGTGGCGATTTCCTGCGCCGCGCTCACCGAAGGTCCGCTCGAGTCCGAGTTGCTCGGGCACGTGGAGGGCACGTTCACGGGAGCGGTGGCGCGCCAGAGGGGCAAGTTCGAAGCGGCGCGGGGCGGCACCCTGCTGGCCTTGCTCGAAGCCGGTACTACGGGGACTGACGAGAGGGAGGCTCACTCCAACCTCGGCTTCCTCGGTGTCGCCTCGCCACCGGAGGTCGATGGGCTCAAATCTGTTGACAGGTTCCGGGCGAGCCGCCGTCAACGACGCAGGTCCGATCGAACTCGGTACCCGGGCTCCCGTAGCTGCCTGGCAGCGAGCAGTCGTCCGCCACGATGTACCTGCCGTTGCAGCTGAGTGCGACCCGGCCTACGCACCGACTCTCGGGGCCGCTGCAAGTGGTAACGGGGTCGTAAACGCACAGGCCCTCGACGCAGATGTTGTTCGGCGCGACGCATGGAGTTCGCACAATCTTCCGGAACAGCATCTGGTCCGGGCCGCCTCCGCAGGTTTCGACTACGTTCCCATCGCAGCGCTGCTCGACGAAGTCGCAGTCGTTCAGGCCGCAGGCTGTGACATTTCCCAGCAGTGCCAAGCCTGCCCAAGCCGTGAAGCAATGCGCCAGGGCCTTCGTTTCGGTTCGCATGGGCGCTCTCCTATTCCATCATCAGTACTGCTACTTGGCCGGGAAGGCCAGATAGGACATTGGGGGCCCTCCGCTTGCGGGTAGTTCCAGAAGCCGCTGGTC
>JAHFDQ010000046.1:0-17861 GCA_023248915.1 Archangiaceae bacterium
TCTGCTCGCCGAGGTGCCCGAGGAGGTCGCCCGACGACGCCGGCCGGGCGCCGCGTCCCGAGCCAGCGCACGCCTCGAGGAGTGCATCGAGGTGTGCTCGCGCCACCGGATGAACGTCTTCCTCCTGGGAGCCTCCGGCACGGGCAAGACGTACGTGGCGCGCGTCATCCACGAGCGCAGCGGCATGGAAGGGAACTTCGTCATCGTCAATTGCGGGCGCCTCCCGCAGGACCCCGCGCAACTCACCAGCGAGCTGCTCGGACACGTCAAGGGCGCATACACGGGCGCCGATTCCGAGCGGACCGGCAAGTTGCAGAGCGCCGACCAGGGGACGCTCTTCCTCGACGAGGTGGAGTCCCTCTCTCGAGCGGCGCAGGACTTCCTCTTGGATGTCCTCGAGGGCTCGGGCAGCTTCGCCCCCTACGGAGCTCAGGCGAACGCCCGCTACGTGGCACCGCGCTTCCGCGTCGTCTCCGCGTCCAAGAAGGCCCTCAAGCAAAGTGGACTGCGCCCCGACCTGTGCCAGCGCCTCGCCATGGGAGATCTCATCCTCCTCCCCACCCTTTCCGAGCGTCGCGAGGACATCCCCCACCTGGTGCAGGCCTTCCTCGAACAGCTACGGACCGAGCAACAGATTCGGGCGGAGCTGACGGAGGATGCCCTGCGCTTCCTGGAGGAGGCCGACTGGCCGGGAGAGGTGCGCGAGCTCGAGACCGCGGTAAAGGTGGTGGTGAACCGAGAGCACGCCCACCGCGCGATTGAGGGGAGTCAGCCGAAGCTCCTCGTCGTGGGCGTCAAGGCGGTGAAGGCCTACTGGGAAGATCGCGCCGCCGGCTTCGGAATCGAAGAAGACACGCGCACCCCACCGACCGAGTTCAACAGCATCCCAAGTACGTTCCGAAAGCGACCTACAGATCTGACCGAGGCAGACCTGCGCGAGGCTCTGACGCAGAGCGGGGGCAACAAGACGAAGGCGGCGGAGCTACTGGGAATCGCGCTGAACACGCTGAAGGGGAAGATGAAGGCGTTCGGCATGGGGTAGATGGCCCTTGCGTCACTCTGTTTTCACAACCTATCTATTAACGATAGGATATGCGAACACATGGAGCACCGGGCCAGGGACTACGTCGAGGGGTTGCTGACACGCGGGCGGCGGACGTTTACCCGCGCCGAAGCAGAACGAGCGCTCGGCGCGTCGTCGACGGGCACCTACCAGGCGCTTCGCCGGCTTCAAAAGGCCGGCTGGCTCGCGATGCCACGCCGCGGGTTCTACCTGATCGTCGATCCCGAGCACCGCCAGCTTGGCGCTCTTCCGCCGACGTCGTGGATCGACGAGCTCATGCGTTTCCACGGTGTCCCGTACTACGTCGGTCTGCTTTCGGCGGCGGCACTCCACGGTTCTGCTCACCAACAACCGCAAGAGTTCCAGGTCGTAGCCGGCGCGATTCTTCGACCGCTTACGGTCGGCCGAGTCCGTATCCGCTTCTTCTTTCGAAGAGCGATGGCGGTCGCCGTCACCGAGAAGGTCAAGACGTCGAGCGGTTACATTCCGGTCTCGACGCCCGAGATGACCGCTTACGACCTCGTTCGTTACCGGAAGGGCGCAGGGTCGATCGACCATGTCGCCACGATCATTTCCGAGTTGGCCGAGCGCCTCAACGCGAAACGGATGCTGACGATCGCGACCAAGGGCGCGGAGATGCCTGTGGTGCAGCGACTCGGGTACCTGCTCGAGCGAACACGACACGGTGACCTTGCGGGGGACCTCTACGAGTTCGTGGAGAAGCACAAGCCCAAGATGGTGGAGCTCGAACCCGGCAGCCCCGAGGGCGTCACCGAACGAGATCGCCGGTGGCGCATTCTCGTGAACACGACCGTCGAGGTAGAGGCTTGATTCCGTCCGACCTGATCGCGGAGTGGCGCGCGCAAACTCGATGGGCCACGGACGAGCAGGTCGAGCAGGACCTGGTGCTCTCCCGCGCGCTTTCGTCCATCTTCGAGGATGCCGAGCTCGCTCGTACCCTCGCCCTGCGTGGTGGGACCGCGCTCCATAAGCTGCATTTCTCGCCGGCTCGTCGCTACTCGGAGGACATCGATCTCGTGCAACTCCAACCCGGGCCAATCGGCCCGACGTTGGATCGCTTGCGCGCCCGTCTCGATCCCTGGCTCGGCGAGCCGAGGCGGGAGCAGGGCCAAGGCGTGCGGCTCATCTATCGATTCGAGTCCGAGATCCCACCGGTGGTTCGGCTCAAGCTGAAGGTCGAGACCAACACCAGGGAGCACTTCATGGTTCGTGGCACAACAACGCGCGCCTTCGCCGTGGATTCTCGCTGGTGGAGGGGAGCCGCCGAGATCACGACGTTCCAGATCGAGGAGCTACTCGGAACGAAGCTCCGGGCCCTCTATCAGCGGAAGAAGGGACGCGATCTCTACGACCTCTGCGTCGCCCTCGAAGCAGGCATCGCGGCGAAGTCGATCGTGGCGGTCTTCCGCGCCTACATGAAGAAGGAGGGACATGCCATCACGCGCGCGATCTTCGAAGAGAACTTGGCCGGCAAGACGAGGCTGCCGGCGTTCGTCGAGGACGTCCCGAAGCTGCTTCCACCAGGCGTGACGTTCGACGTCCGGGCAGGGGTCGAGCGCGTACAAGGGGAGATAGTCGCGCTTCTACCCGGTGACTCGTGGAAGGGCGGCGGCGGCTCGCCACGAAAGCCGCGACAGTGAACGGCGCCAGGACGACCTGGATCAACGTCGACAACGATCGCACCTCCCATGGCTAGGCTCGTCCTGGGTCCGTGACAAACTGTCGCCCAACACTCCTGTGGGGGCTCCACTTGCAACTCACAGATTGGGCCGTTGTAGTTGCGGTTTCGGTTGTTGCGATAATCGCCATCGAGAAGGCGGGGGCAGCCCGAAGAATGAAACGCACGGCGTCGAGGTTGCGTGAGGCGGAGAGGGCACAGGCTGAACTCATCGCCTCAGGGCATGCTGACATCGGGGTGACGCTCGACATCGAGATGCTGCGTTGGGTGACCATTGGCGCATCCCGGCTCTCGGTGTTGACGCTCCTGCACGCGCCGCCGCAATCTACATGGGAGTGGGATGGGGTTGACCGCAGCGGACGAGAGTTCGGGCAGCAGCTCCGTTGGCTCGGATTGGAGTGGACCCTCCAATTCGAGTTCGACGCCAGCGACAGCCTCGTTGAGCTTTCGCTCTACGAGGGGCGCGGGCTTGCGTCTTGGCACCAACTCCGGGGCTTTCTGGACCGGATCAAGAACGCGGTGCCGGTGCCGTTTCCCTCCATGTCCGACACCGACGAGTCGGTTTCTGAGTGGTCTGCGCCGAAGCAGCTTCCTGCGCATTTTGGAGTGAGCCCCGAGCAGGTCGAGGACATCAACGTCCGCGCCCTTGAAGCGGCCTGGGGGTGGGACCGCAGTCGCCGCTGCCGGTCGTGTCGCCGAATCCAATTCGCGCCCAAGGTCTGGATAGACCTCAGCCAGGATCCCATGGGCACCTCCTTCAAGCTAAGGTCAGCGAAGTGATCGCGACCTGGGCGCCCGCGCCTCCGCATCCCCGCCCCACTCTGCTGCGAAGGGCGGGCAATCGCGCCGCAGCCCAAGAGAGCAGCATCGGCACTGCGTCCGCTAACTCTTGCCCAGGGCATCCTGACGATGCGGGAGCAACATCGTCGACATGACAGCTTCGGTCCCGTCACGCACGACGACTGAGGTCGCGCCGAGCACCACCAACAGCTCCTTCCGATCCGTCCACTGGAGTGAAGCAATGGCACGCTTGATAAGAGTGCAGGCGCAGCGCGGGTATCGGCTTACTTTGGAATTCTCCGACGGATTGTCCGGCGAGGTCGACGTCTCTGAACGCCTGTTCGGCCCAGTGTTCGAGCCACTTCGAGATGAAACCTATTTTGCCCGCGTGTCCCTCGACGAGTATGGAGTGCCTTGCTGGCCGAATGGCGCGGACCTCGCGCCAGACGGACTTTACGAGCGGCTCCGGCTGGCGAGGGCCGCCGGCGCGGTGCCGCCGGCGCATTGAGCCCTCTTCCGTTGTGCGCGGGTGCGCGCCCAAGCTACCTTCCGCCCCACTCGCTCGAGGGAGGAAACATGCCGATACACGGAATTCGACCTGCTGCCCATCGCCCGGCGCCATCCACGAAGGCTGGCCCGTCGGTCAAGACAATCCAGGACTTCGCTTCTTCGAACGGCATGTTCGACGACTGGAAGGGCTTCAAGCCCTCGGCCAAGTCCGCGCTCCAGGGCGAGGCGCTGGCCAAGTTCAAGCTCCTGGCCGCGAAGACGGACAGCTGGAGCGGCCAGAAGAATGACCCGAAGGTCTTCACCGCGACGGTCGGCGGCGTGAAGACCTCGTGGGTCACGGTGGAGAATGAGCACGGCGACCAGGCCTATGTCTTTGATGCCCACGGCCGGCCTCTCGCCTCGGGCTTCATGCCCGAGACGGGCGACGACTTTCACTGGGTGAAGGGCTTCTCGATACCGGACTACGTCAATCAGTAGGCGGTCCGGCGGCGAAGCCGACGCCCCACCAGCCCCACGAGGGGCCTCACCCTGCCGGCCGACCTGACACGTGGCATGTTTGCCACGTGTCGGACTTGCCAGGTGAAAGCCGGGGCTCTATCGTCCCGGCATGTTTCACACCAGCACTCCGGCCATCGAAACCGCGTTCTTCGATCGCGCCCTCGAGCTCGCCCGGCTCGAAGACTCGGTGAAAAGCCTTCGCGCAGGCAGCCCGCGGTGGATGGCGGTCTTGGGCAGCCGGAAGATCGGCAAGACCAGCCTGCTGCTCGAGTTGGCGCGGCGGACTCATCAAGGGGTGCTGTTCACGGTCATCGACTCATTCGAGGACCGGCCTCTGTCGCTGGTCATCTTCAGGCGGTTCGCGGTGCGGGTGGTCGACGCGTTCTTCTCACGCGACCTCGGGGTCTCCCTCGAAGCCCTCGTCGGATCACCCGATGAATACAAGGCCACCCTGCTCGGAGCCGAGGGCTTCTCGCGGCTTCCGAAGGAGCTGCGGGTGGACCTCTTGCGGCTTCCCGATGCGCCGCCGGACCTTCGCCTCGCCGAGACGGCCCTGGGACTGGCCGAGCGGCTGGCGATCGCGTTTGACAAGCGCTGCGTCGTCGCCTGGGACGAGTTTCAAGAGCTCGCCTCGCTTCGTTCCAAGGGGGTAGGCGACGTGCTCTCGCTGGCCCGCGCGGTGTGGCAGAAGCACTCGCGCACCTCGTACATCATCTGCGGGTCAGAGCGCAGCATGCTGCGCGATCTGGTCACGAACGAGCACTCGCCGTTCTTCCAGCACTTCGCCCTCATGGAAGTGGGCCCGATGGCCGAGGCCGACGCCGTGTCGATGGTGCGGCGGTCGGCTCCGGCCGATCGACCCATCCCGGTCGCCATCGCGCGCCAGGCGGCGCAGGTTCTCGGCGGCCATCCCTTCTACCTTCAGCTCTTCGGAGAGACTCTGACGGCGACGCAGCCGCCCTACGACGCGGCGGCGGCCCGGCAGGTCTTTTCCGAGCTGCTCTTCAGCCGAACGGGGCGGCTCTCGCTGTTCTTCGTCAACGAGCTCGAGAAACTCGTCGGACGCGCCTCGACGCTCATGTCGGTTCTCGAGGCACTGGCCGAGGGGCCCCAGCGTCTGACGGCAATCGCCACGGCCATCGGCGCCCCGTCCGGCTCGACCGTCCGCTACCTGGAACGGCTCGGCGACGCAGTGCTGCATCGGGAGGACGGCACCTACGAGCTCTCCGACCCGGTCTTTGGCCTCTGGCTTCGCTGGCGCAAACCCGGGGGCACGATCGTCCCGATGTCCGTGGTGGGTGACGAAGCCGAGCTCGAGGTCGCCAAGCAGCTCGCCGAGATGGGCTTCGAGCTGGTCTATCAGTCCCGCGCCTCACGCGGCGCGTTCGATCTACTCGGCATTCGCGACGGCGCTCAGCTTGGAATTCAGGTCAAGCGATCGGCGCTGCCCCTGCGGTTCACGAAGGCCCAGTGGCATCGGCTTCAGGCGGATGCGAAGCGGCTCGGTTGGCGCTTCGTCATCGCGGCTGTGGCGCCTCCGCCCGAGGGCGGCGTGACGTTTCTGTCACCCCGCCACGCCAGAATCTCCAAGACGGTGACTCTCGATTCGCGTGCGCGCGTCGAGAACCTGCTCGACTGGATGGGCTGACTACGTCAATCAGTAGACGGTCCGCTCGCCGCGGACCCGGTACTGGACGTGGGCCAGCTCGTCGCTCGACCCGGGACGATGCAGGCTCAGCCGATGTTCGCCTTCCGTCACCGGCAGCCTTCCCGTAAACGGCGGCTCGAGCCGTACCAGGGCGCTGCCGTCGAGCCTCACCTCGAGCGCTCCCTCGGACGGCGCCGCGCGCACGCGCAGCGGGATGCTCTGGTCCGCCACCGGCAGATCGGCCACGAGCAGGTACTCGTCCTCGGCCGCGGGCGAGAGGATTCTCGGCTCGCCTTGCGCGGCGCCTCCCGTCGCTCCCCCGGCGCAGGCCGACGCGAGCCAGGGTTCCCTCGCGAGCCCTTCCGACCGCTGCCAGTCGTAGAAGTCGAGGCCCAAGTCGGTGACGGCGCCTCGCGGCCCGGCCAGCTCGCGACAGCGGGCCGCCAGCCGGGGCGGTAGCGCGGCGGCCACCGGCGCGTGCATCGAGCATGGGTGCTTCGGCGCCGTGCCCGCGGCGAACACCTCGTCCATCTCGGCGGGGCACGCCGGCCCGGCGAGCTCTCCCGACAGCGGGCAGAGGTGGGCGTGCTCGAGGTTGCGCGCGTCCACCAGCGGCGCCGGGACCAGGCCCGCCATCGCCCGCGTCATCACTCGCTTGAAGATGGGGCCGGCGCCGGTGATGCCCGACACCTGCACCATCGGCGTGCCGTCGAAGTTGCCCGCCCAGACGGCCACCGTGCGCTCTCGGGTGTAGCCCAGCGTCCAGTTGTCCGAGTACCCCTTCGAGGTGCCGGTCTTCGCCGCGACCGCGAAGGGCAGCCTGAGCGCGTTGTCGAGCCCGAACGCCCGCGCCCTTGCCGAGTTGTCCGACAGGATGTGGCTCACCAGCGCGACCGACGTGGCCTCGGCGAAGCGGCGCGGCGCGAGCTCGTCGCCCAGCGGAATTGAAGAACCGTCGGCCCGGAGCGCCCGGCGGACGGGCCGCAGCGGCCTGAGCTCGCCCCCTCGCGAGAGCCCCGCGTAGGCCCGCGCGGCTTCCCAGAGAGAAACTTCGCCGTTGCCCAGAATCAGCCCGAGGCCGTAGTAGTCGGCCTCACGCCCCAGCGACTCGAAGCCGGCGCGGCGGAGCGCCCGCAGCACCCTTTCGCCCCCCAAGTCGTCTGCCACGCGCACCGCGGGGACGTTGTAGCTGGACGCCAGCGCCTCGCGCACCCGCACCGGGCCGTGGGTGCGCCGGTCGTAGTTCTTCGGCGCGTAGGCCCCCTTCCTCGCGCCGAACTGCGCGTCGAGATCGGCCAGCACCGTGGCGGGCGTGTAGCCGGCGCCAAACGCCTCGGCGTACAGGAACGGCTTCAGCGCCGAACC
Organism: Archangiaceae bacterium; assembly: GCA_023248915.1. Classification (GTDB taxonomy): domain Bacteria; phylum Myxococcota; class Myxococcia; order Myxococcales; family Myxococcaceae; genus JAHFDQ01. The sequence continues at coordinate 7,564 of JAHFDQ010000046.1, forward strand.
GGGTTGGCGCCTCATCTGCACGCCGTCGTTCTGGCCGAGCCGCTCGCCGTCGAAGAAGTCGCCCGAGCCCTGGTAGGCGAGCACCTCGCCCGTGGCGTTGTCCACCACCAACGCCGCGGCGGATGTGACGTGGCGGGCCTCGAGGCGGGCGAGTTCCTGCCCGACCTGGTCTTCCACCGCGCCCTGGAGCCTGGGGTCGAGCGTGGTTTCCACCACCGTCGCCTCGCCCAGGCCCCACCGGTCGAGGTTGTGCGCGACGTAGTCCACGAAGTGCGGAGCGTGGAACGCGGCCGCGAACGCCTCCAAGTCCAGCGGCTCGCTCCGCGCGCGCGCAGCGTCGGCGGCGTCGGCCAGCCCGAGCGCGACCATCCGGCCGAGCACCCAGGCCGTCCGGGCCCGGAGCCGCTCGGGCCGCCGGTAGGGGTTGTACGCCGACGGCCCGCGCGGGACGGCCGCGAGCGCCGCCGCCTGCGCCAGGGACAGGTGCCGCGCGTGGCGGCCGAAGTAGAGCTGCGCCGCGGCCTCGAGCCCGAAGGTGCCGTTCCCGAAGGGCACCCGGTTCAGGTACTGGGTGAGGATCTCTTCCTTCGACAGGTTCGCCTCGAGGCGCAGCGCCCACAGCGCTTCCCGCGCCTTGCCGGCGAACGTCCGTTCACGGGGCACCAGGTTCCGCGCCAGTTGCTGGGTGAGCGTCGAGCCGCCGGAGACTATCCGTCCGGCGGCGAAGTCCTGCCAGGCCGCCCGGGCGATGGCCGAGGGCGAAACGCCGAGGTGGCCGTAGAAGCCCCGGTCCTCGGCGGCGACGAAGGCGGCGCGCACGTGCTCGGGAATCTCGTCGGGTTGGAGCGGCGCGCAGCGGCCGTCCGCCCTCGAGAGCAATTCGCGGAGCAGCCCGCCCTCCCGGTCGAGGATGCGCACCGAAGCGACTGGCCGGTAGTCGAGCAGCCCCGGGGGCAGCGGGCTCGAGACGAACGCACTCGCGGCGATTCCTCCCGCGGCGAGCCCCAGCGCGGCCAGGGACAGCGGCACATACGGCCAGCGGCGGCGCGCGAGGTGCCCTCGAGGGGCCCTCGACTTCGGGCCTTTGGCCCTACGCTCGGGCTGAACGGATGGGTCCACGCGCGGTTATTTCTGTGACAGGGACGTGGGCAATACCACCTCGAAGCTGCCCCCTTCCGAGCGGCCCCTCACCTCGGGCTTGTACATGAGCGCTCCGCTCGCCGGCTTGAGCAGATACGAGCCTGGCGTCGTGGCGCGCGCGATGAACGAGGCCACGTGGACTCCCGGCGGCAGGTGGTCGGCGAACAGCAGCACCTTCGAGTCGCGCAGCTCGGTGTGGTTGAAGGGGCTCCAGAACGAGAAGGCCCAGGGGTTGGTGCCGCCCTCCCCTTCGTCGGCGCTGCCCGATTCCTGGTCTTCGCCGTTCTCGTACTCGTAACCCTCGCCCCGCCCCTCGTCGGCTGGCGCGCGCGGCTGGTGGGCGGTGGTGGCGAGCGCCGTGTTGACCGGTTCCAGCCCCGCGGGCAGCGGCACCTCGAAGGCGGCCCAGTGTCGTTCCTGGTTGGTGCCGACCCTGAGGCGCACCCGCACCAGGTCCCCGGCGTAGAACTTCGTCGACTGGCCGCCCCCTGCATACGGCTCGAACCACCGCTGCACGTAGAGCCCCTGGTCGAGCGAGGTGGTCGGCAGTTGCCTCGGCACGTACTTCAAGAGCGCCGAGTAGTAGAGCACGCCCTGCCCTTCTTTCTGGAAGGTGAGCGGCTGCTTGGCCCCGCCCGCGACCTTCAACAGCTCGTCGATGCCGAGGCTCTTCACCGCCACCTCCATCGACCGGCCGCGGAAGGGCTGCTCGGCCAGCCTCTCGCCGCCGAGCGAGACCGAGGCCTTGAAGTCGGGCGACTCGCGCTCTTTGGTGCGCACCACCTCGGAAAGCGCCATCAGGGAGAAGGCCGCTTCCTGGGTGGTCCGCCAGGCGCCGTCGCCCTGCCGCACGCCGGCCAGGTAGTGCGCCATCTTCGAGACGTAGGGGTGGTCGGGAGAAAGGTCGGTCAGCGTCCGCAGCACCACGCCGGTGGTGCGCGTGTCGGACTGCCACAGCGTGGCGTAGCTCTGCCCCTGCACCTCTTCCAGGTGCACTCCCTTCGCCGATTCCTTGGCGTGGTTGAGCATTTCTTGCAGCATCGAGTTGGCCTCGGCCCGGTCACCGCCGCCGACGGCCATCGCATCGGCCAGGAGCGCCTGCGCGAAGAGCGACAGCTCGTTCCGCTTGGCGTACAGCTCGGGGTAGTAGCTGGGCTTGGGCTGCTTGGCGCGGGCCAGCACGTAGAGCGCGAAGACGCGGGTCTCGTCCGGGCAGCCGTGCTCGCACGGGTGGCACTGCCCTCCGGCGACGCGCGCGAGGTAGCCCTCGGCGCGGGTCAGCCGTTCCGCCGGCACGTAGAAGCCGACCTCGGCCGCGCGCGACAGCGCGAGCGTCGCGTACACCGACGGCCAGGAAGCGGCGCAGCTCGAGTCGGGCCAGTAGCGGAACGAGCCGTCGGGGTCTTGCAGGTCGAGGATGGACCGGACCGTCGCGGAGATGACTTTGTCCGGGTCTCTCTCACCCGAGACGTCGAGCGGATCGAAGAGGAAGGCGCGCAGGAAGGCGGTCAGCGACTGGTCCGCCGCGGCCTGCTTGTCGTCGGGGCCGGGCCACTTCAGCCCGAACTGCCCGGAGATCTCCCTCAGCGCGATGAAGGGCACCAGCCGCGACGACTGCTGCTCAAGGCACCCGTAGGGGTACTGGATGAGCTGGCGCATGCCCTGCTGGAAACCACCCATCGAGGTGGACGCCAGGGTCAGCTCGAGGCCCCCGGAGTGGGGCCAGACGTCGGAGGGCGGCGCCACCCCCTCCACCTGTTGAGTCTTGGTGTCGCCGTAGGTGGCGACCACCTCGGGCGCGGTGGGCAGCTCGATCGGAATGCTCTCCTCGACGCCGTCCTCCAGCTCTCCCTTGGCGGCCCGGAAGCGGAAGCGCGCCACCCCCGCCCGGTCGGCCCTGACGGCGAAGCGCACCTCGCGCGGAGAACCTTCCGCCAGCTCGACGTCCTGCTCGGCCGGACCGTCGAGCGAAGCGCCTTCGACCGAGGCGGTCACCTTCGCGTGCCCGGCTCCAGCGCCGTAGCTGTGCACTACCACGCCGGCTTCGAAGCGGTCGCCCACCCGCGCGAACCGGGGCAGCGCCGGCAGCGCCAGCACCGGCTTGTTCACCTGCACCTTCGTCTCGCCCGAACCGAACCGGTCGCTGGCCGACACCGCCACCGCCATGATGCGGAAGGTGGTGAGGTTGTCGGGGAGCTTGAACCTCGCCTGCCCGCGCCCGTCGGCGCCGACCTCGAGCGTCGGGTTGAAGTAGGCCGTGGTGCGGAAGTCGTGGCGGAAGCCCTTGCCTTCCCCTTCGCCGCCGCCGCCGCCGCGAGGCTCGCCCTTCTCGCCGTATGAGCGCTGCCGCACCAGGTGGAGCAGCGGCTCGCCGAGCCGCACCGACAGCGGCCGCTCGGTGAAGACGTGGGTGATGGGGTCGGGCGTCTCATACGCGGTGAGCTGGAGCACCGCCTCGTCCACGGCGTACAGCGTCACCTCGGCGGGGGCGCCGCGGCCGGCCGAGTCCTTCACGTCGACGGCGACCGACACTTCCTGGCCGGGCCGGTAGTCCTTCTGGTCGGCGGTGACGCTCACCTTCAGGCGCTTCGTCTTCCGCTCGACGTTCAGCTTGATGAGGCCAACTCGCACCGCCGGCCGACCCGGGTCGTCTCCGGTCTCGATGCCGCCGTGGCCCAGCCGCGGGCGCACCAAGAGCGCGCTGGCGAAGACGTTGGGCACCATCGCCTCGGTGATGAGGACGTCCACCGTCGTCACCGAACCCACCAGGTGCACCGGGCGGCGGTCGAGCACGCCCTCGCGCTCGACGGTGACGAGGGCGTTGGCCTCGGGGTACGGCGACTTCACCAGCACGTGCGCGACGTCACCCACGTCGTAGAGCGCCTTGTCGGCGACCAGGTCGATGCGGTCGGTGTCGTTGCGCTGCCAGGCCACGAAGCCGGGGCCGGTGACGTAGAGGCCCACCGAGGCGGTGTGCTCGCGCTTCTTGTCGTCCGCCACCTGGGCCCGGACGATGTAGAAGCCGGCCTCGGTCGGCTTGAACTTGCAAGGCACCGGGCCGTCGCCGCTGTCGAGCGAGCAGCTCGCTACCTGGGTCTCGACCGGCTCGCTCAGCGTCGAGAAACCTCCGGTGGCGTCCTTCTTCTTCACCGACTTCCAGGTGCGGCTCGAGATCGTCACGTCGACCTTGCGGCCCGGAGCCCGGCCGCCGGCGGTGTCGAGCACCAGGGTATCGACCGCCCCCTCGACGCCGGCCTTCAGGAAGCCCGACGGCGCGCGCAGCCCGACGTAGTACGCCGCCGGGTGCACGGTGACTTCGGCGCGCCCGGCCACCGTCTGCCGGTTCACGTCCTCGACCTCGGCCTCGACGGTGTACGTGTAGGGCTTCTCGCCCGGCGCTTCCGTCACGCCTGCCTTGACGTCGAGCGCCCCCTTGGCGTCGAGCACCCCTTCGCCCGACGCGAAGAAGCCGGTCCCCAGCGCCGGCTCGCGGTCGTCCCACCACCAGGTCTCTTGGCCGAAGACGAAGCCCTTGTCGGTGTCGGGTTCGAAAGAGGTGCTCATGCGCAGCACCGACCATTTCACCCGGGCGTTGGCCATCACCCCGCCGAAGAGGTACCGCGCGTAGGCCCGTGCCTCGAGGGGCTCTCCGGCCACCAGGGCCTTCTTGTCGGCCTCGACGTCGACGCGGAACTGGGGTGCGCGGTACTCCTCGACGCGAAACGAGCCGCCCAGCGCCACCGGGCCGCCGGGAGCGGTGCCGTGCGCCTCGACGCGGAAGTAGCCGGTCGGCGATTCCTTCGCGAGGACGACCTGGCTGCTGAAGGTTCCGAACGAGGTGACCGCGAGAGTCTCTCCCTTCACCTTGTCGCCGCGGGAATCGAGGACGGTGAGCGTCACTGAAGAGCCGGCCGCCGGGGCCTTCAGCTCGCCCACCTCGCGGAAGCGCACCACGCCCTTGACGTAGACCGTGTCTCCGGGCCGGTAGATGCCGCGGTCGGTGAAGACGAACCCCGCGTTCTCGGGCGACCGGCCTTCCCAGCCCTGCGTCACGCCGAACTCGTAGGGCTCGATGCCCGAAGCCCAGGTGTCGGCGGTCACCGACTGGTCGCCGTCCTTCGAGGCGGCGACCATCAGGTAGGGCACTTCCCAATCGCTCTCCATGCTGGGCAGGTTCAGCTCGACGAGGCCCGGCAGGTCGGCGAAGCCGTCCTTGTCGCTCTTGCCCGCCCAGAGGCGCTCGCCCTTGCTGTCGTAGGCCGCTACCTCGGCCCCCTCGACGGGCGCGCCGGTGGACAGTCGCGTCACCCAGGCCAGCGACTTCTTTGGGCCGACCTTCAGGTGCGCCGCGAGGTCGGTCACCTGGGCGATGGTGCGGTGCTGGGTGCCGGCCGCGTCCTTCAGGTCGCGAGAGGCCAGCTCTGCCAGCACGGCTCCCGTCTTCTTGCCGCCGAAGGCCTTGCCGAGCTCGATGGGGTGCACTCGCGCCTGATTCCAGGCGTAGCGCAGGCGCTGGGTTTCCGTTACATCGGCCGGGCGCGGGAGTGTGCCCGGGCCGGCATACGCGGGGCCGGCCAGGAGCCTCGCCAGCTCGGGCACCGTCAGGTTCCACAGCTTCACGTCGAGCGACTTCAGGTTGACCAGCTCGACCGGAAGCCGCGGCTCGGCCGAGGCCTCGACGAGCCCAAGGGCGGCGCCGATGCGAATCTGAGGTTCGACGTCGTCGGTCGCGACCTCGGCGTGAAAGGGCTTCGCCGTCGCCTGATTGAAGATGTCCTTCACCCCGGCGGCGAGGTCGACCTGGTACCGGGTGCCGGGCTTCAGCCGCGCCGGAAGGACTACCGTCGGTAGTTCGGCACCGCCGCGGGAAGACCTCGGCGAGGAGGCCTCGACCCGGTCCCAGTCGATCTCGGCCGGCGGCTTGAGGGTGACGCGACCCTTCAGCGAGTCGACGTCCACCGGGTTGGTGACCAGCAGCACGATCGGCCCGTACGGGCATTGGCCGTGTAGGCAGGCCCCGGCGCTGCGCACCTCGAGCGGCCCGTAGGTGCGGAAGGGTATCGCCTCGCCGTGTTCTATCGGCAGCGCCCCCTGCTCGCCGTGCAGGACGGCGGCGAGTTTCATCGTCACCGCCCGGTTCGCGGGGAAGGTCTTCTCCGGAGCGACCACGACGCGAACCTGCTGGTTCTGCGGGCCCCTGCCTTCGAGGGCAGGGCGCTCGACGCGGCGGCCCTCGGCGCGCGCCTGCTCGTCGATCCGGCGCCGTTCCTCGGCGATGGAGACCGCCGACATCACCTGGGCTTTCCAGGGAACAGGGTCGCCTTCCACTTCGAAAGTGACGGCCCCCGCCACATCGGCCGCGCGCACCGGCTGGTTGAAGAGCAGCTTGAAGGGCTCGTCCGGCCTCAGCCACCAGGAGTCGCGCTCGGGCGAGAGGTCCTGCAGCTCGAGCCGCGGAGTCTCGAAGGTGAGCTCGTAGTCGTCGGCCAGCGCGGACCCGTCGAGCGCCTTCAACCCCTTCGCGACCACCACCCGGTAGGTGGTCGAGTACGGCACCGCGCCCTTGGGGACGAATTCGACCGAGGCCGAACCCAGCCAGCGCCACTCGCCTTCGAGGGCAGGCTCGATTCGGGCAATGGGTGCCCCGCGGTCTTCCTGGCGCTGAGCCTCGACCGACTCGAGCACCTTCACCGGCTTCGAGAAGGTGAACGTCGGGCGCACCTCGCCGCGAACGGGGCCCCGGGGCCGAGCGGCCACCACGGCTAGCTTGCCGCCCGCGCCGGGCAGCGCGTTGGGGTCGATGGTCAGCTTCGGCGGCTCGGGCAGCGGCTTCAGGTCGCGAGGGAGCGACTCGGCCCCCGGGCCCACCGGCACTTTCCCGATCGACCGGTCGCCGCAGGTGCACGAGGAAGAAAGCGCGAGCAGCCCGCAGAGAGTGAAGGTGACGCGAGAGCGAGCCATGGAACCCCCGGGTGAGGAAGGTCGCGTTCTAGAGGAATCCAGCAGCCGGGGCGAGCGCCGCGGGCGCCCGAACCGCCGACGTCCGAACGCTTCGATACCGGCCCTGCGTCGCCCGCGCGTTGAGCGTCCCGAAGCAGGTCTACTTCGACTTGGCCATAGGCGGGCGATGGCGGCCAAGGATGCGGCGCAGAGCCCAAAGCACACCGACGATCAGCGCCAACACGAAGACGATCTCGAGCACGGTCGAAGCGACCGAGATCACCACCGCCGCGGCGATGAGCGCGACGAGCGCCCCACCCGAATACCAGAGCGCCCTGTTCACCAGGCTGGGCGGCTCGCCGTAGCGCTGCCGCAGTGGCTCGCGAAGCTCGGCCGTCTTCCCCGCCTTCTTGAAGCTCTTGCCGTCGAGGGCGACTTCGTCGCTCGGGCCCACCGAACCCAAGAGCACCAGTGCCTCCAGCTCGCCCAGGTTCTGTACCTCGCCCTCTATCGGGCTGGCGTTCGGGCTCAGGTCCGGGTCCGGGTGGTGACGGTAGCGAATGGACATGGGCGGGGAGTGTACGCCGGAGGCGCGCCCTGGTCGGCCATCGCGCCCGCACCGGGTTCACCCACCCCCTGCGCGTCGAGGTGTCAGGCCAGATTGACCGGGCGAATGACGCGGGCGGGCGAGGTGAGCTCGGAAGTCGTCGAATTCGTTGAGGGCGTCCACCGGTCGGGTCCGGGGCGCTGGTCAAGACTGTCTGGCCTGACGCCCGGGCGTCAGGCCAGACGGAATCGCCTCCGGGCCCGTCGACTGCCCTGAACGAAGGCCCGTGATTACTTGAGCTTGACGGCGCCAGACCTGGACACCCGCCAAGTCTGCCGGTCATCTGGCCTGACAGTGACCGTGTCGACCTCCGCTTTGACCAATGTGGGCGCTCCGACGTCTTGGGGTCGCCCTCTCCGCTCGGGCTGAGCGGCGATCCGCGCGGGCTGACTGACGCCGGTCGGGCTGACCGACGGTGCGCGCGGGCTGACCGACGGTTCGCGGGCTGACCGACGGTTCGCTCGCGCTGGCCGGCGATGCGCTCGTGCTGGGCGGAGCCCCTCTCGGGCTGACCGGAGATCCGCTCGGGCTGACCGAGAACGCCTTGGCCGTCAGCAGCCCAGCGGGTAGCTAACGTCCACTACCGAGCCGGCTGCAGGCACCGCCGCCGGGGCGAAGACGACGCTGTTGCTGGCGGCGTCATAGGCCCAGCCGGAAGTCACCGGCAGCCCGTTCACCTGCACCGTCACCTGCTGGGCGTTGCCGGGCTTCTCGCTCAAGGGGAAGCGCGCCTTCGGCCCGAAGGCGTTGGCCGACAGTCGGGTCAGCGACGCGGCCCAGTCCTGGGTGCAGATGCTCTCGGTGATGCCCCCGGTCGCCTGCGCCAGCGCCAGGTACCGCGAGCCGCTGCTGGCCGCGGTCGGGCAGGTCGACAGGTCCGGCGGCCCGACCACGGCCGAGAACGAGAGCTGCGAGTCGTCGCCCTTCAGCCCTTTGAAGACCGTCTCGTAGAACGCGACGGGCTGCGGCGACGAGTCGTCCTCGTCGGAGATGACGATGACGGCCAGCTTCGCGTCCGGACGGAGGAAACCGAGGTTGCCGTCGTTCACCAGCGACGTGGTCGGGTCGTCGGCCTCGTTCGCCAGTGGCGCCGAGAGCGCCCGGTAGGCGGCCTCGAGCCCCTGCTCGTCCCAGTGGCAAAAGCCCACGGTGACGTCGGTGGCAAACACCTGCGCGGCGTTGGGGGTGCTCGGTGTGAGGATTCGCGGGCTGGTGCCGTCGGCGGGGAAGAGCCGGCCGGCCTCGTCGCCGCTGGCTCCTCCCGGGCAGGCCGCCCAACCGCCCGCGGCCGGTTCGATGCCGGTGGTGGTGACGCCGAGGTGGTAGTCGATGCCCGACCCCTGGGCCGCGGACAGGACGGCGGCGAAGTTCTGAGCCAGCCCCGCCTGCTCTTCCACCATCGAGCCCGAGTTGTCGACCACGAAGAGCAGGTCGACCTTCGTCTGCCCTTCCTGGAAGAAGCGGTCGGACTGGTTCAGGTCCGCCACGGCGCGCCCCGACAGCCCGACCGCCAGAGGCGCGGCCAGGTTGGCGTCGATGCGCAGCGCCCCCCAGTCGTCGCCCACGACGGCAGGGTGGTAGGCGACCACCAGATTCGTATAGGCGCCGGGCGGCAGGTTGAAGGGCATCGCCGGCGCCACGGCGACCGAGAACGACGTCGAAGTCGCCATGCCGATGGCGAGCGACGACATATGCACCGTTCCCGAGCAGTTGTTCAGCGCGTTCACCGTGCGGGTGCGCGCTCCGCACGAGAGCGGAGTCACCCCGAAGTCGAGGTTCGCCGGCTGAAGCAGCAGGCAGCCCTGAATCCCCCGGCCGCTGACGGGCACGGTGGCGTGGCCCCCGGGTCCGTTCAGGAACGCCTCGGCCAGCCCCGAGTAGACTCCCACCGCCTGGGGCGCGAACTTCACCGGCAGGAGCGCGCTCTCACCGGGCGCGAGCAGCCGCGACGCCGCGCCCGCCGACGTGAACTCGACGTCCGAGCCTGGGACGAGCTGCGCGGCCGACAAGAAGCAGTCGTCGGTGCCGGTGTTGCGGAAGGCCACGCCCAGCGTCACCTGTGAACCGACGCCCACCGCCCCGAAGTCGAGCGTCGCCGGGTCGGCGACGTACTGGCAGGGCGTGAACGACACGGTCTGGCCCTTCATCGCCACCTCGCCGGACGAGGTCGCGGCGTCGAGGCTCACCTTGAACAGAAGCCGCGCCGTGCTCTGGCCCGAAGCGGGCTTGGGCGTGAAGAGGACGCCGACTGGCGCCACCGCTCCGGCCTTGAGCGGCACCGGTTGCGCCGGCTGCGCCAACCCGAAGAAACCTCCGACGTCGACCGCCACCGCCAGGTCGGTCACCACCACCGGACGGCCGCAGCGGTTGAGCAGGTCGACCTCCTTCGACGCCGTCATCAGCTCGGGCACGATGCCGAAGTCCACCGCCCGCGGCAGCGCCACCACGCAGGAGTCGCCCACTTCCCCCTTCACCGGCAGCATCGGCCACCCGCCGGCCACGGTGTTGCCGGCCTTCACCTTGACCTGGAGGAAGGCCACGGGCACCGGCCCGGCAGCGGCCGGCGCGAAGCGAACGAGCGTCTCAACGCTCGCCCCGGCCGGAATCGTCG
>JAHFDQ010000046.1:17871-18793 GCA_023248915.1 Archangiaceae bacterium
GAACGGCCCCGCGGCGCCCTTCCACTCGAAGCCCCCCAAGTCCAGCGGCAGCGTGCCCAGGTTGGTGACGGTGAGCGTCACCTCGGCGCGGGCTCCCACCGGCACCCGGCCGAAGTCCACCCGGTTGGGGGTGATGTCCACCAGCGAGTTGACGCCGAAACCGTCGAGCTCGACGCGCTTCTCGCCGCATGCGCCGCAGGCCACCACGCGCAGCTCGGCCTGGGCGGCCAGCAGTCGGTCGGCGTGGTAGACGACCGAGAAGGCGCGGCGCTCGCCCGCAGCCAGCACAACGTCCTGGCCAGCCTCGGCGGCCGAGAACAGGGCCGCGTCGTCGCCCTCGATGACGAAGCGGAAGGCCACGTCGGCGCCGGTGGGGTTGTGAGCGGTCAGGTCGAGGGCCCGCTCTTCCCCGAGCTCGAGGCTGCCGAAGTCGAGCGTTTCCGGTGTCACCCGGGCATAGGCGCTCACGCCGAGCCCGCGAAACGGAACCTCGGCGACGTTGTCCGGCCCGGCGCTCGAGGTGTCGGTGGCCAGCGCCACCGTGCCTTCCTGGGCCCCTTCACCCGTCGGGGCGAAGGTGACCTCGAGAGTCCGCGCGGCGCCCGACGTCAGCTCGAAGGCGTCGAACGGTTCGACCGTGACGTCGGCGCCGCTGACGGTCGCGCCGAGCACCCGGAAAGGAGCGCGGCCCTGGCTCTTCACGGTCAGCTTCACCGTGCGGGGAAAGGCCAGCGAGGTGGGCCCGAAGTCGAGGACCGCCGGCTCGACCGCGAGGACCGTCTTGGCCGGGGCGAGCGGGCCCCGGTTGCAGGCAGACAGGGCCACCCACGCCACCGCTGCCCAGAGACTCCAGGCTGCCCGTGCACCCATGCCCGCCTCCTCGACGCGACAAGGTGCGGTGCAACCGCGGTGCCCGGGTTCG
>JAHFDQ010000326.1:0-5918 GCA_023248915.1 Archangiaceae bacterium
CGCCGCCGCTTCGGCGTACTGCCCTGCGGCCAGCGCGAGGTCGCCCTTCAGCTCGAGGGCCTCGGGGAAGGTGGGCGAGGCCTCGAGGGCGCGCTCGGCCGCGGCCAGCGCCTTCTCGCGATTGTTCAACCCCGAGAGGTACTGCTTGGCGGCCAGGTAGAACTCCTGGGCGGCCGCCGCCAGGTCCCTCTGGCTGAGCTTCGCCTCACCCCGTTGCTCGTGCAGCGCGGCCAGGTCGCCGGCGCCGCCACGCACCGCGAGCAAGTCCTCGAGCAAGGCGCCCGCGGTCGCGTTCAGCGGGTCGCGCTCGAGCACCTTCTTGAAGTTGGCGGCGGCGCGGTCGGAGTCCTTCAGCGGGTCGAGCGACAGCTTCCCGGCGGCGATGAAGCAATTGACCGACGTCTGGGGGTCGCGGGTGACGCGCCCCTCGGCTTCGAACATGTCCCGGGCCGACAGCCAATCGCCGGCCCGCTGGAAGGCGCGGCGCGCGCCGTCGATGGCGGGGAACAGCCCGGGGCTGTCCTCGAGCGCCTGCTGGTAGGCGGCGATGGCGCGGCGCCAGTCGCCCAGCCGGGTCTCGCACAATTCCGCGATGCGAAGCGACAGCTCGGTGCGTTCGACCGGGTCGGTCAGGGCCGAGTGGCGCTGGCGGTACAGGTCGATGAGCCCGCCCGAGTCGTCGGCCTGGCGAAGCGCCCGCTCGAGCTGGAAGGCGAGGGCGGCGTCGTCAGGGTTGGCGGCGAAGGCGGCCCGCAGCTCTTCGAGCGGAGCGTTCGCGCCGGCGCGTTCTCGGTCGGCCGCCGCGGACAGCCGGAGCGCCGAGCGAAGGCGCGGTTCGGACACCGCGTCGGCCAGCCGGGCCTTCAGCTCGTGTCGGCGCGAGCGGTCGTTGGCGCGCACCCGCTCGAGCACCTTCAGGGCGCCGAAGTTGCCGCCGTCGATTGCAAGCACCGCCTCGGCGCACTGGGCGGCCCGGTTCGGTTCGGTCAGTCGGTCGAGGTAGAGCTGCGCCAGCTTCAGGTAGGCGGCCACCTTCGCCGCCGCCTGGCCCACCTGCGTCTCGCGGTCGAGCACCGCGATCAGTTCTTTGACGTTGCCCTGCGCCGAGTAGAGGCGCTCGAGCGCCCGCATGGCCGAGGTGTGGCCCGGGGTGATTCGAAGCACTTCCTGGTAGCCCTCGAGGGCCATGTCGGCGCGTCGTAGCTGGTCTTCCCAGATCGCCGCCGCCTGGAAGAGCGCGTTCGCCCGTTCGAGCGGGTCGATGCGGTTGGCCGCTTCGGCGCGGAGGATTTCGATCAGGCTCTCCCAGGCGCCCTGCGACCGATAGATGCGGGCCAGCGCGCGCACTGCCGGGAAGTACGACGGCGACAGCGTCAGCACCTCGGAGTACGAGGCGATCGCGTCGTTCTCGTTCTTCACCTTCTGCTCGTAGAGTTCGCCGATCTTGTGGATCAGCGCCGCGGCCTGCTCGGTCGAGGCCGAGATTTCGGCCTCGGACCGGTACATGCGAATCAGCTCGAGCCAGCGGCCGTCCTGCGCGTAGAGCCGCCCCAGGGCTTTCAGGGCGGGCAGGTAGGCGGGCGAGAGCGCCAGCACGCGCTCGTAGGCCGCGATCGCCCCGGGCCGGTCCTTCAGGTGCTCTTCGAGGATTTCGGCCGACCGGTGGTGCAGCGACACCACGTGCTTGGTGTCGGTGGTGAGCGACGACTCGGTCTCGAGCAGCGAGATCAGCTCGCGCCACCGCGCCGCGCGCTCGTACAGGCGCGCCAGGTTGCGCAGGGTAGGCAGGTGGTCGGTGGCGATCTCGCGAATGCGCACCATGCAGTCGATGGCGTGCTCGAGGTCTCCCAGGCGGTCTTCGTAGATTGCCGCCATCTTGTTCAGCGTCGAGATGATCTGCTCTCGGTCGGTAGTCTGGAGCAGGTCCTGCTCGTGCATCGCGACCAATTCGGCGAAGCGGGACTGCTTCTCGTACAGCCGGGTCAGCGCCTTCTGGGCCGGCAGAAAGCCGGGTTGCAATTGCAGGGCCTGGTTGTACCGGCCCACCGCGTCTTCAGGTCGGCCGAGCCGCTCTTCCAGGATCTCGGCGGCCTTGAACATGCGGGCCGCCTTCTGCTTGGGGTCGTCGAGCGCCGCGAACTCGGCGTCGTAGGCCCAGAGCAGGCCTTCCCAGTTCTGCGACCGGTAGTACAGCTTGCCCAGGCCGGCCAGCGCGGTGGCGTGGCCCGGAACGCGTACCAGAATGGCGCGGTAGCGGGCGATCGCGTCCGGTTCGCGCTTCAGGCTCTCTTCGTACAGCGACGCGAGGCGGAGGTTGATGGCGATGAGCTCGATCTCGTCGGTGATCGACGACACCCATGACATGAGCACGTCGGCCAGGTCTTCGTGGCGGCGCTGGGTCTCGTAGATCTGCGCCAGCTCGGACAGCACCAACGCCTCGCCCGGGCTGACCCGGCGCGCGGCCAACAACGCCGCCAGGGCGTCTTCGGGCCGGTTCAGGCGGTTGTAGACCTTCGAGATTTCCAGGAACGTCGGCGCGGCGTTGCCTTCCAGCAGCGCCGCCTCGGCCGCCAACGCCGAGAGCAGCTCGTCGACCGTGTTCTCGCGCGCGGCGACCCGCTTGACGGCCGAGAGCAGGAGAGGATCTTTCCGCTCGATGGCGAAGGCCTCGCGGAAGCAGGCCGCCGCATCGGCCGGTTGAGACAGCCGGTCTTCGTACAACAGGCCGGCCGCGGTGAGGTAACGCGCCCGCAGCGATTCGTCTTGAAGCGACCGGGCGAGCAGGCGGTACACCCGCACCAGCGACGCGTGGTCCGACCGCTCTTCGAAGATCGCCTCCAGCTGTACCAGCACCGAGACGTTGTCCGGGCCGAGCTCGACGCAGGCCTGAAGGGTTTGAGCCGCTTCGTCCTCGCGCGACAGGCGCGTGTCGAGCACCTGGGCCTTCTCGAGCATGAGCGAGGCGCGCGCGCCGACTTCCGGCGTCGCCGCCAGCTCGGCGTCGATGAGCTGGATCACCATCTGCCAGTTGCCGACGTCTGCGAAGAGCCGCCGCGCCGCCCGGATGTTCGACAGGAAGTTGGGCGCCAGCTTGTAGGCGTTTTGGTAGGCGACCGCCGCGTTGCGCGGGTTCTTCAGCGGCTCTTCCCAGAGCAGGCCGATCTCGTGGAAGAGCAGCGCGCTCACCGGGTCCGTGCCCAGCGCCTTGGCTTCGCGTTCCAGAGTGCCGATGCGCGCCCGGGCATCGTCGTCGCCCGGCCCCAGGCTGGCGGCCGAGTTCTCAGGCGAAGAGATCGTTCGTTGGGCTTCCGTCCGTTCGCTCATGGGTCCCGCGCTCCCTGGACGCAGATGCGGGTTCGTAACATGCGCCTTGGCGACCCCTCAAGCACTTGAATTCCCAAAATAAATGCTCGCCCGCGCAAACTTTTCGGGCCGGGGCCGCGCGCTCGCCCTGTCGGCGCTGGCCTGTTGCTTGCTCGCGGGCAGGGTGAGGAGGTTGCCCGATGTGGGTGGCGAACGGCGTGGCTCGAAGGCGACCGCCCGAGGGCGCGTACCGCCTCGTGCTGACCGGAGGCCCGGGCGGAGGCAAGACGACGGCGGCTGACCTGTTCCGGCGTGAGATTGGCGAGCGGGTAGTCGTTGTTCCCGAGGCGGCGACGCTGCTGTTCTCGGGAGGCTTCCCGCGGGTGGAGGACACTGAGGCGCGCTGCGCAGTTCAGCGGACCATCTACCAGGTGCAGCGGAACCTGGAAGACGTGCAGTCGGCGCGGTTTCCCCGGCGGATGCTCTTGTGCGACCGGGGGACCGTCGACGGCGCGGCCTATTGGCCCGGCGACCCGGGCGGGTACTTCGACGACGTGGGCAGCAGTCTCGAGGTCGAGCTCGGGAGGTACGACGCGGTGCTCTTCTTCGAGAGCGCAGCGGTGGGCGGAATCCGCATCGAGGGCGGCAACCGGATGCGCAACGAGAGCGTCGAGCAGGCGGAGGCGCTCGACGGGAAGCTGCGCGCGCTCTGGTCGCGCCATCCGCGCTTCGTCCTGGTGCCGCACTCGGAGTCCTTCCTGAAGAAGATCGGCCTGGGGCTCGGGGCCCTGCAGCGCTTCCTGGCCGAGGTCCCCATTTCGCGCTGAAGGGTGCGAGAGTCGAAGGCCGTGCGCGCGATGGTGCTCGAGGAGGTGGGCCGGCCGCTTCGCCTGCTCGACAGGCCGGTGCCCGAGCCCGGGCCCGGGCAGGTGCGCGTGCGGGTTCGCGCCTGCGCGGTGTGCCGTACCGATCTGCACGTGGTGGACGGCGACCTGCCGAATTCGAAGCTGCCGCTGGTGCCGGGCCACGAGATCGTCGGAGTGGTGGACCGGCTCGGGCCCGGATTGTTGGCTCCGACGGTGGGCGCCCGGGTCGGAGTGCCCTGGCTGGGGTGGACGTGCGGCGCGTGCGAGTACTGCGCTTCGGGGAGGGAGAACCTTTGCGAACGGGCGCGCTTCACCGGCTACCAATTGGACGGGGGCTATGCCGACTACGCGGTCGCCGACGCCCGGTACGCTTTCCCAGTCCCGGCCGGTGCCTCGGACGTCGCCGCCGCGCCCCTCTTGTGCGCGGGGCTCATTGGTTACCGGGCTTACCGCTTCGCCGGCGACGCCCACCGGCTGGGGCTGTACGGCTTCGGGGCCGCGGCCCACCTGTTGACGCAGGTGGCGCGATACCAGGGTCGCGAGATCTACGCCTTCACCCAGCGGGGAGACGCCGCCGCCCAGGCCCAGGCGATGCGCCTGGGGGCCGTCTGGGCCGGCGCTTCCGACGAACGGCCTCCCACCTTGCTCGATGCCGCCATCCTGTTCGCTCCGGTCGGCGCGCTGGTGCCGGCGGCGCTGGCCGCGGTCGCCAAGGGGGGCAGGGTGGTCTGCGCGGGCATTCACATGAGCGACGTGCCGTCGTTCCCCTACGGACTGCTCTGGGGTGAGCGCGTCGTCAGGTCGGTCGCCAACCTCACCCGAAGCGACGCCGAGGAATTTCTCTCGCTCGCGCCGAAGGTGCCGGTGAGGGCCGAGGTCGAGGTGTTTCCGCTCGAAAGGGCCAACGAGGCGCTCGCGGCGCTCCGCGCGGGCAGGGTGGTGGGCGCGGCCGTGCTCGAGGTGTCGGGCTGACGGGAGGGCGCGGGGTTGCGGCTGAGCGGCCCACGCCGCTACCTGGCGCCACTTGAAAGAAGCCGGAGCGCATTGTCATGACGCCTCAGGCGGTCGAGCCCCGCGGTCGTGATCTGCAGCGCCCGGCGAATGCGCTCGACCACCTTGGCCGGCCGCTCATCCACCTGCCGCCAGGTCACCGGCAGCACCCGCCAACCGAGCGCCGCGAGCCGCGCATAGCGAACCCGGTCGCGCTCGAACGCTTCGCGATCACCGTGGGTCCCGTACCCGTCCGCTTCGACCGCGAGCTGATGCCCGGGGTACGCGAAGTCGATGCGCCCAGGCTGACCGAAGTCGTCCGCGAAGGGGTAGCCGAGCTCCGGGAGGCGGAGCCTCGAGCGCTTGAGCAGCCTCCAGAGCCGCACTTCGAGCGCGCTCTCGAGCGGAACCCCACGCCGGCGGCAGTCGGCCAACACGCGCCTGAGCGCCTTCGCTCCATCTCGCCCGCGCGCGAGCTTACCAAGGCGCCGCTCGACCCAGTCCGGCGCCGCCAACTTCCGCCACCAAGCGTCCTCGACCACGATCGCGAGCTGGTCCTCGTCGAGGCAGGTCGCCAGGTCGATGAGGGTGCGCGCCACGCTGGTAGCCGGAATCCCGCGGAGTACTCGGCGGTCCTCGGATGGGACGTCGGTGCGGTGTACGAGCAGCCCGGGCGCGCGGCGACTGTCGCGCCGGGCGATGGTGACCTCCACGGCCGGTTCCTTCACCTTCAACCCCCAGAGGTTCGCCGCCGAACGG
>JAHFDQ010000326.1:5928-7179 GCA_023248915.1 Archangiaceae bacterium
CGAGAGCAACGCCGCGCTTTTGTCACGCATACTGCCAACAAAGCATGTAGGTCTGACGTCATGCCCTTGGGGCCAAACGAGGACCCTCGACGTTGGCAGTATCCGTGACATTTGCGAATCGAGCCGGGCCCTCCGAGACGGCCAAAGTCGCGGTGGCCACCGTGCGGTCGGCCGGCCCGGGCGAGCGCAGGCGCCAGTAACGGCGGCCTACTCGAAGTCGCACGGCTGACATAGCGTGCCGTTCGACCAACTCAGCGCGAAAGGTCAGTGCATGGGCAACGCCACGTCTTTCCTTCGAATCTCGGTCGAAGAACTCTCCAGGCTCGGCGCGGAGGGTGCTCCAGCCTATGTGTCGCTCGCCAAGACCTTGGAGGACGAGGGTTACCTGAATCACCACGAGCAGGTCGCGAAGGCGCTGGGCGCGCGTCCACGCCTGCTGGGCAGTCTCGATAGCGTCGGCACGTTCTTCGAGGAACTGGACGCGGCCGTGCGAGGTGCGAACAACCCCGACGCGCTGGCCTTCCTGCTTTGGGGTCCGTCGCGGGAGGACGTACGGCAGCATTGGGAGCGGTTGCCTCCCTCCGGGCAGGCTCTGGCTAGGGCGGGAGCGTTGGTGCTTCGGCGAGAGGAGTTTCTCGGGCTGCAGGACGCCCTCCGGCGAACGAAGGCAGATGCTTCGATCAGGGAAGATCTCCAGTTCGTGGTCGAGGGCCCTCCACCCGGACCGGACGAGCTCGACGTCTGGCTCACGCAAGGAAGCGAGCCGGTCGAGCTCGACACCCTTCCGGCGACGCGAGGGCCGCCCCCCGCGTCGAAGCTCCGTGCGAACTCCGCCGCGCAGTTCGATCGGAACCTCGTAATCGGGTTGTGCGTGTTGGGGGGCCTGGGCGTTCTCGCAATCATCTGGCAGGTATTCTTCTGAGAGCAGCGTCGAGGGCGCTGCGCTCAGGGCCGTCGCGGACCGAGCAGGGAAAGGACGACGCGAACCGCGCTCTCGTCGCGTCCCCCCCGCGCAACGACTTCGGGGGAAAGGGGCGGCTCGTAGCGGGCGCCGGCGCCCGGCATGTGAGGCGCACGGCCGGCGCGAGCCAGGGCGTACAGCCCCTTGGCGTCACGACGGGCGCATTCGTCGGGGGGCACGTTTACGTAGACCTCGATGAAGCTCGGCGTGAGGCCGCGTGCCCGGTCGCGGTAGACGCGCCGATTCGCGGTGGCGGCCGTGCGACGTCGAGTGGGGCAGCGACTATGCGT
>JAHFDQ010000047.1 GCA_023248915.1 Archangiaceae bacterium
GTGTCGACGCCCACCTCGCGCTGGTTCACGATCGACCGCTTGTCGCGGATCAGGAACTCGATGGGGTCTTCCACCGTCATGATGTGGCTGGTCTCGGTGGCGTTGATGTGGTCGATCATCGCCGCCAGGGTGGTCGACTTGCCCGACCCGGTGGTGCCGGTGACGAGGATGAGGCCGCGCTCCTCGCCGCAGATCTTCTCGAGCACCGCCGGCAGCAGCAATTCCTTGATGGTGAGCACCTTGAAGGGGATGACCCGGAGCACCGCCCCGATGGTGCCGCGCTGCTGGAAGACGTTGACGCGGAACCGGCCCAGGCCGGGCACGCCGTAGGCCAGGTCGACCTCGTTGGTGTTCTTGAACTTCTCTTTCTGGAACTCGTTCATGATGCCGAACGCCATGCGCGCCACTTCTTCGGGGGGCAGGCGGCGGCCGTCCTTCAGCGGCACCAGCGACCCGTCCACCCGGAACATCGGAGGCAGGCCGGCCTTCAAGTGAATGTCGGACGCGCCGCCGCGCAGCGCGATCTGCAGAATCTCGTTGAGTTCCATGAGTTCGCCGATGCTAGCACGCACTCCGGCCGGTTCGCCTGACGCAGGGGGACGAAAAGATGCGGGCCCCCAAGGTGGACGCGAAACTAGCGCTTCGAGAACTGGAACCGGCGGCGGGCGCCTGGCTGGCCGTACTTCTTGCGCTCGACGGCGCGGGCGTCGCGGGTGAGGAAGCCGGCCTTCTTGAGGGGCGGGCGGAACTCGGCGTTCAGCTTGCACAGCGCCCGCGACAGGCCGTGGCGAATGGCGCCGGCCTGACCGGAAAGGCCCCCGCCGCGCACGTTCACGGTCAGGTCGACCTTGCCCATCTGCTCGAGCACCTGCAGCGGCTGGTGGATGATCATCTTCGAGGTCTCGCGCCCGAAGTACTCGTCCAGGGTGCGGCCGTTCACCGTCATCTGGCCGGTGCCGGGCTTCAACCAGACCCGGGCGGTCGATTCCTTGCGGCGCCCGGTGGCGTAGAGACCGTTGTCCGTCTTGGTTGCCATAGTCGCGATTCCTTGAGGGTTGAAGCGTTAGGCCTCGACGGTGTGCGCCACGGGCTGCTGGGCCACGTGCGGGTGCTTGTCGTCGGCGTAGACCTTGAGCTTGGTCATCATCTGCCGGCCGAGCGCGTTGCGGGGCAGCATGCGGCGCACGGCGTTGAAGATGATGTCTTCGGGGTGCCGGGCCTTCAGGGTGTTGAAGTTGGTGGTCTTCAGGGCGCCCGGGAAGCCGGCGCGCGGGTGCCGATGGTAGAGCTTGTCGGTGTCCTTCTTGCCGGTCACCTTCACCTTGGCCGCGTTGATGACGATCACGTGGTCGCCGGTGTCGATGGACGGCGTGTACATCGGCTTGTGCTTGCCCTTCAGCAGGGTGGCAATCTGGCTGGCGGCGCGGCCGAGCACCTTCTCGGACACGTCGATGACGTGCCAGGCGCGTTTGATATCGGCCGGTTTGGCGCTGAAGGTCCGCTGAGACATGGTCGGTGCTCCGGGTTCCCGGTGAAGAAAGGGCGCTGATTTATGGGTACGGGTCGGGCAAGTCAAGGCCCCGGGCCCTTTCTGGCCGTGGGATCGGCGGATCAGCCTTCCACCCCAGCCAGGGCCAAGAGGCCCGCCGCCGTGCAGTGGGCTTCCTGGCGAGCGGAAACCTCGGCGGTCCACTCGGACTTCCGGGGCTCGACGATGGCCCCGCCATGCCCCTGGCTGCGAACGACCAGCGCCAGGGCCGCGCCGTGCTCGGCGCTCGAGGCCTCGCCGGCGACCTGAAGGCAGAAGGCGACTTCGGCCGCCAGGTCGACCAGCCCCTGTTCGACCACCCAGGGGGTGGCGAGCAGCAACTCCTCGGTCTCGCGCTCGAGGCGGCCTTCCGCGAGCGGCCGGCGCAGGTATCGGGTCTCGAGCAAGAACAGGTGGGTAGTCCAGTACAGGTCCTCCACCCGGTGCGACGGCCGGAGCGGCCGGGTGCCGCGCAAGGCGGGGGCTTTCCCGCCAAAGGCGCAGGCGAGCTCAGCCAAGAGCCAACCGGGCAGCGGGCCGTAGGTTGCTCCGACCCAAACGACGTACCGGGCGAGCTCGGCGCGGTTCACCCGGCCGGCGGGCAGCCCGCGCTCGCGGCGGACATATAGGGCGTCGAGCCTGGCCATGCCGACGTCGGGGTCGAGGCCGGCAGGGAAGGCCGTGGGGACGTAGGCCAGGGCGGCCACCGCCGCGCGCAGCGGGGCGCCCGCCCGGGCGGCCCGGAAGAAGCGTGGAGCGTGAGCCTCGAGCATGTGCAGCGTGAGCGCCCTCAACGCCCGGTTCGATTCGAGCGGACCGAGGGTGAGATCCAGAAAGGCCGCGAGCGCCCGCCGGGCAAGGCCCGAACGCCTGGCCTTCGCGGGGTTGCGCGCGGCGGTCCCACGCAGCCCCAGCCGCTCTCGCGGCATCGGACGAAGCAGAGCGGCAACGGCGTCCTCGCGGAAGTCCGACTCGCCCGGAGCCCCGCGGAGCGCCTGGCCGAGGACGGCCTCGGACGCCTCGACGGCGCGAAGCGCGTGCTGGTACCGCTCGCGGGGGCTTCCGCCCTCGAGGCGAATGGTCCGCTCTCCGACCCGCACCGCCCCGGCCCGCTCGGCGGCCACCGCCTGCCAGCGGCTCTTGAACCGCACCCGCCAAACGCCCGCGGGCAGCGCCGGCGCAGGCCGCGGCGACCGCTGCGCCGCCTGGAAGAGCAGCTCGCGGGCCCGCTCCGGTCGAACCGAAGCGGCCCCCGACGGCGAGCGCGACCGCTTCAACACGACGGTCCTCGCGCGGCCTCGCAATGCCGCCTTCAGCACGTCGTCGCCCGCGACGAAGGCCACCGGCACCTTGCGCGCTGCGCACAGGCCGAGGAACAGGTCGGCTTCCGATAGGCCCCGGCGG
Organism: Archangiaceae bacterium; assembly: GCA_023248915.1. Classification (GTDB taxonomy): domain Bacteria; phylum Myxococcota; class Myxococcia; order Myxococcales; family Myxococcaceae; genus JAHFDQ01. The sequence continues at coordinate 2,933 of JAHFDQ010000047.1, forward strand.
CCGGCCTCGACGGCGCAGTGCACCGTCAGGGTGTGGGCCGCGAACCCGCGGCTGCCGGCCGCGGCGTGCATGCCGAGACAGGCGGCGGCGCTCACTCCGTCGAAAAGGGAGTCGGTGAAGGCGTCGGCCTCGTACCGAAGCTCGACGCCCTCGGGCAGCAGGGCGGCGACGACGTTCGGTCCGTCGCTTCCGGACCGGTGGCTGTCGCTCACCCTCACCCGGTCGAAGCCGGCCGAGAAGAAGCCCCGCGCGGCTGCCGCGACCTCGGCCGTCAGGAGCGCGCAGGCCGCGGGGTAGCCCGGGGCTCCGGCCAGGAGGCTGTCCAACTGGTCGACCCCGGCGACTCCCTCGAGGTCCACGACCAGGAGCGCGGTCTTCACTGCGCGACCGGCGGGCGCAGCTTCGCGCGGAGGTCCGAGAAGAAGCTCTTCTCGCGCTCGGTGGGAGGCCCGGGCGGTGGCGCACACAGGTCCTGGGCGGACACCAGCTCGGGGGGAAGGTCTTCCAGGAAGCGCGAGGGGGTGCGCGGCACCGGCTTTCCCCGCCGGGTGCGCGCCGCGGCCCGGGTGACGTAGAGCTTGTCCCGCGCGCGCGTCATGCCGACGTAGCAGAGCCTGCGCTCTTCCTCGAGGTTCTGCGGTTCGCCCTTCATTCCTCCGTGGGGCAGGAGGTCTTCCTCGGCGCCGACCAGGAACACCAGGCGGAACTCGAGCCCCTTGGCCGCGTGCAGCGTCATCAGGCTCACCGTCCCGCCCGTGGGCGACTCTTCGTCCTGGCGGGTGTCGAGGGACAGCCGGTTGAGGTAGCCGAGCAGGTCGGCCTTCCCGGTGGCGGTCCGCTCGAAGGCCTCGAGTGAGGCCAGCACCTCGTCGATGGACCGCACCTTGCGGTCCTGCGAGGTCAACGACGGGGTCTGCGCCCGGGCGGCGTCCTTGAAGCCGATCTCTTCCAGCAGCTTCCGGGCGACCTCGGCCAGGTTTCCGCGCGCGACCAGGCGCCGGTACCTGTCGAGGAGCACGTTCAGCTCGAGCACCTTGTCGGCGGCGCCGACCGGCAGTTGGCTTCCCACCGACGGTTCGCCGCAGCGCTGCATGGCGCGGAAGAAGGGCAGGCCCTGGGCGCGGGCCGCGTCGCCGAGCCGCTCGAGGGTGACGTCGCCGATGCCCCGGGCCGGGACGTTCACGATGCGCAGGAGCGAGACCTCGTCCGCGGGGTTCGCCAACACCTTCAGGTAGGCGGTGACGTCCTTGACCTCGCGGCGGTCGAAGAACTCCGAGCCGCCGATGACCTCGTAGGCCACCTGCCGCTCGCGCAGCGCTTCTTCGAGAGGCCGGGACTGGCCGTTGGTGCGGTAGAGCACGGCGATCTGGTCTGCGGGCAGCCCTCCCGACATCGCCTTGGAAATCTCGTGCGCGACGAAGCGGGCCTCCTGGTCCTCGTCGGGAGCGGCCACCACCGAGATGGGGCTGCCGCAGGGCAGGTCGGTCCACAACCTCTTGGCGCGGCGGTCGGGGTTCTTGGCGATGACCGCGTTCGCGCCGTCGAGAATCACCTTCGTCGAGCGGTAGTTCCGCTCGAGCCGCACCACTTTGGCCCCGGGGAAGTGCCGTTCGAACTCGAGAATGTTCTTCACCTCGGCGCCCCGCCACGAGTAGATGCACTGGTCGTCGTCGCCGACCGCGCAGACGTTCTTCGACTCGCCGGCGAGCATCACCAAGAGGTCGAGCTGGGTGCGGTTGGTGTCCTGGAACTCGTCTACCAGCAGGTACCTGAAGCGCTTGCGGTACTGGGCGGCGACCTCGGGGTGCTCGGCGAAAAGCCGCAGCGGCAGCACCAAGAGGTCGTCGAAGTCGACCGCGCCCTGGGCCCGCAAGGCGCGCTGGTAGAGGGGAAAGACTTCGGCACAGATGACGTCGTAGTCGTCACCCTGCCCTTCCGGCTTCACCTCGGGCGCGACGCCGCGGTTCTTCGCCCGCGAGACCCCGGCCAGGACTTTGTACGCGTCGAAGGCGCGGTCGTCGATGCGGCGCTCGCGCATGGCCCTTCGGACGAGCGACACCTGGTCGCCGCCGTCGGCGATGGCGAACCGCTTGGGCCAACCCAGCTTCTGGGCGTGCTCGCGCAACACCTGCGCGCCGAAGGCGTGGAAAGTCCCGAGCGTCACCGCTTCGGCGCGGCGGCCGGCCATGGCGACGACCCGCTCGCGCATCTCGGTCGCGGCCTTGTTGGTGAAGGTGACCGCCAGAATCGCCTCGCCCGGCACCTTCTTCTCGAGCAACCGGACGATGCGGTGGGTGATGACTCGCGTCTTCCCCGAACCCGCGCCCGCGAGCACCAGGAGCGGCCCCTCGGTGGTGGCGACGGCCTCTCGCTGAGGCGGGTTGAGCTTCGACAGGTCCATGGGCGCGAAGGCCCTGTCTTATCTTCCCGGGCACGGGGGCACGCAAGGGCGCGACGGCGATTGACGGTGCGGATAGGCCCCCGATACCTTGCGCGACGGCGGCGAGAGGGCCGAGTCCGGGCCCGCGGATGCCGCCGGAGGGCTTCGACGATGTCGACGCGGCTGCGGCTCTGCATCCTGGCGATTCTGGCGGCCGCCCTCGGCGGCTGCAGCGGCCTCGCGACCGACAACTGCGCGCGCGTGAAGTGCCGCCTGGCGGGCTGGCTCTGCGACCCAGCCGACGGCGTCTGCAAGGAACCGGGCTCGTTCGACGCGGGCGGCAAGGACGCCGGCGCCGACGCCGGAGCCACCTTGGACGCGGGCGACGACGCGGGGCCCGAGGACGCCGGCCCCGATGGAGGCGAAGACGGCGGCGAAGCCGACGCGGGGCCCGAAGACGCCGGGCTCGACGGCGGAGACGCCGACGGCGGCTTCGATGGGGGCTCCGGCGACGGAGGCTCTGGCGACGCGGGTTCCGACGGGGGCGACGAGGACGGCGGGCCCGGCGACGCCGGTGTCTGCGCATACCCGCCCAACGACGCGGGCTTCTCCGCGGACGGCGGCGTGCTGACCCAGTGCGCCGGAGCGCCCTGCCAACCGAACGAATTCTGCATGCGGCAAGACCCGGGCACTCCTTCCCCCACCGGCTGCAACCTGCCGTCTCCGGTGCAGTGCACTCCCTTTCCCGCGTCCTGCCAGGCCGACCCCAACTGCGGAACCTGCTTTCCCGCGGGCGGGGACGCGGGCGACCCCTGCGCCGGCACGTCCTGCCGGTCAATCTCTCGCGACGCGGGCGGCAACTACCTCGACTGCTTCGGCATCTGACCTGGGAGGGGCCGGTGTAGGCCCATCTCCGGTTGCGCCGCCGGGGCGTTCTCCCTTCTCATGGAGTGGTGAGCGCCCTAACGCGACTGCCCTTATGCCTGCTGCTGGCGGCCGGGTGCGCGAAGGAAGCCGCCGACGCGGCGCCGGTCGAGGCTCCACCGGCCGAGGCGCCGCGGACGGCGCCGTGCGTCTACTTCAAGGACCTGGAGCCATTTCTACCCAAGGCGCTGCCCGGCTACGCGACCTCGCGCGACGAGGGCTCTTCCGGCAAATACGGAGACGTCTCGGTGAGCGAAGCCGAGCGTGTCTTCTCCTTGGGCGACCGCGAGCTGGCGGTGCGAATCGTCGACACCACCGTCTCGTACCGCCTGGGCGAGAAGATTCGCGCGGCGGCCCGGGAAGCGGAAGCCACGCCAGCCGGCAACCCGACCGCGCCGTTGCGGTTGGCCTCGGCGGTGGGCTTCGTCCGCTTCGACTCGTCGGAAGACCGCGCCGAGGCGAACCTGTGGGTCGGCGACCGGTTCGTCGTGGCGGTGACCGGCCGGGGCTTCCGCGACGCGCGCGAGGTGCGCGACCTCGCCGGCGGTCTGGATCTCGCGGGCCTGTCGAAGCTGCGCTAAGTCTTCGTCCGATGGCCAAGGACAGCGCCGAAGCGGCCGCTCCGTTCGACCACCTGTCGAAGCGCGAGTTCCTCGAACGCTTCAACAACCTCGCGCGAACCTTCTCTGCCGACGCGGGAAACCCCGGCAGCTACGCCTGCACCGGCTGCACCCGCTGCGCGAACTGCATGTTCTGCAAGGACTGCGACGCCTGCTACCAGTGCACGCACTGCATTCGGTGCTCGCTGTGCAACAACTGCTCGCACTGCGTCGAGTCGAAGAGCTGCCACGCCTGCGCCTACTGCCTGAATTCGGAGAACTGCACCACCAGCGCCTATCTGGTGATGTGCCAGAACCTCTCCGACAGCAACTACTGCTTCGGCTGCGTGGGGCTGTCGAAGAAGGACTTCCACATCCTCAACGTCGGCTTTTCGCGCACCGCTTACTTCCAGCTCACCAACCGGCTGAAGAAGGAGCTGGGGCTGTAGCGCTCACAGGGCCCGGAGGAACCAGGCCTTCAGGTACTCGGTCTCGGGCAGCCCGGCGAGCGCCGGATGGTCCGGGCCGGCGCCGCGCCGCTCGAGAATCTGCACCGGGCGCTTGGCGTCGGCCGCCGCCGCCAGCACCATTTCCTCGAACGCCTCGCGCGACAGCTTGCCCGAGCACGAGCAGGTGACCAGAAGGCCTTCCGGCCTCAAGCAGCGAAGCGCCCGCAAGTTCAGCTCGTGGTAGGCGCGAAGCGCCGCGGCCAGACCTTCCTTGCGCTTGGTGAAGCCGGGAGGGTCGAGCACGATGCAGTCGAACCGCCGCCCTTCCTTGTCGAAGCGCTTCAACAGGTCGAAGGCGTTGGCCTCTTCGGCGGTGACGTTGGCTCGGCCGTTGCGCCGGGCGTTCTCGACCGCCCGGGCGACCGCCGCCGCGTCCTGGTCGACCGCCAGCACCGTGTCGCACGAGGCCGACAGGGCCAGCGCGAACCCCCCGTGGTAGGTGAAGGTGTCGAGCGCCTCACCGCGACCCAGCGTGCCCGCCCGGAGGTGATTGTCGGCCTGGTCGAGGAAGGTGCCGGTCTTGAAGTCTTCGAGAAGGTCGACTTCGAAGGCGTTCGCCCCCTCGCGGAAGACGACCCGCGCCGGCCCCTGCCCCGCCAGCCGTCGCACCTCGCGCGGCAGCCCCTCGAAGTCGCGCCCCGAGCCGTCGTCGCGCGCCACCACCTGCTCGGCGCCGGTGAGCTCGACCAGCAGCCGGGCGAAGAGGGCCTTATGCGCGTCGGCGCCTCCCGACAGCGTCTGCTGCACCAGCGCCGGGCCGTAGCGGTCTACGAAGAGGCCCGGGAGCAGGTCGGCCTCGCCGTGCACCAGCCGGTAGGCCTCGCGCGTGGCCAGCGTCGCGCGCCGGGCGAGCGAGGCCTCTAACCGCTTCCGGAAGAAGGCCTCTCCGACGGGTTCTTCGGCCGCCGAACGCCGGGTGAGCAGCCGCAGCGCCAGCGGCGACTTCGTCGCGTAGAACGCCTGCCCCACCGGGTTCCGCTGGCCGTCCACCACCTGCACGACGGCGCCCGGCTCGGCCGTCGGGGGCGCTGCCGCCAGCTCGGTGCGGTAACACCACGGATTCTGGCGCCGCAGCCGCTGCGCTCCCCGGGGAGTGACGACCGCGACTGGCAGCTCGCGCGCCATCTATTCCAGCCCGCGCGCCGCCAGCTCGAAGTCGTCCTCGCCACGCAGGTGGCCGATCTCGTGCAGCAGCGTCACCCGAATCTGCTCGACCAGCTCTTCGCGCGACCGCACCGCCCGCGCCAGGTTCAGCCGGTACAGCGCCACCGAGCGGCACGGTTGGCCCGGCGCCGCGCCGGGTTCGGGCTCGCAGGGTTCGGGCAACGGCGGGCCGCGAAACAGCCCGAGAATGGCCGGCGACAGCGGCGGGTCGCCCGAGACGAGGTCGTCGGTGCGGGGCAGCTCTTCGGCGGTCACCGGAATGCCGTCCAGGTCGCGCCGCATGTCCGCGGGCAGCGACGCCACCGCCAGGTCAATCTCCCGCTTGAACTGGTCGGCCGGCAGAAGCTGGGGGTCCGGGAAGTCGTCCGGGCTCAGCGACCGGGCCTTGGCGAAGTGTTCGGCCGCCTCGCGCGCCTTGCCCTCGCGCTCGAGCAAGAGCCCCAGGTGGTGGTGCGCGTGGGCGCCGCGCTCGGGGTCGTCCAGCATCGTCAGGAAGGCCTGCTTGGCGTCGGCGAAGCGGCACAGCTCGAACAGCGCCACCGCCCGCTCGTAGGCGGCCTCGCGCCCCCCCGGGGCCAGCGACAGCGCCAGCTCGGACCGGTCGAGCGCGTCCCTGGCCTGGCCCAGATCGTTGAAGGCCATCGCCGACAGGAGCGCGAACTGCCCGGTCAGCTCGGAGTCCTTCTGCTCGCGCGCCGCGGCGAGCCCCCGCTCGGAATAGACCGCGGCCAGCTCGTCGCGTTCGCGGGAAGACGGCAGGGCGACGCCGTACAGGTGCGCCGCCCCCAGGAGCGCGTCCGGGAACTCGGGGTCGAGGGCCAGCGCCCGGGCGTAGGCCACCTGCGCCTCGTCGAGCCTTCCCATCGAGGCCAGCGCCGCCCCGCGCTCGGAGTGGCCCAGCGGATCGTCCGGGGTGAGCGCGGTGGCCTGCGCGGCACAGGAGAGCGCCTCGTCGAACTTGCCCTCGTCGTGCCACTTGCGCGCGGCGTCGAGCGGCTGCAGCCCGTTGGCGTTGCAGGTGGACAGCGGCGTCACCTTCGGCGCGAAAGAGGTCGGGTGCCCCTCGGGGCCGACGAGGGCGACCGGCTTGTCCAGCTTGGCGGGGGCGGCGCCGTCCGAGGGCGGACTCGGCTCTACCTTTCGGCAAGAGCAGCCCGAGACGGCGACGAGGAAGCACAGGACGGCCCAACGCCCGAACATGAGGAGCACGACTGTACGGCACTTCGCGCGCGTTCGCGACGAGCCCTTCGCCTAGTGCGCGTCGGCGGGGTCGAACAGACCGAGCTGCGCGGGTTCGGCGGCCGGAGGGGCCCTGCCCGCGACCGCCGGCAAGAGCGGGGCAAGTCCTAGCGCGCGGCAAGTCTCATCGAACGCGGACAGGAGCGCGCTGCGTTCGGCGTCGGACCGGGGCCGGTGGCCGATGACGCGCCGCAGCCTCGCCGCCAGCGGGGGGTAGACCGAGCCCAGGTGCTCGAACAGCGTCTCTCGCTGACCCGGGTGGGCGAAGTGCATCATCGACAGACCGGCCGATCGGGCGCCGGCGTGCGCGGCACGGGTGAGCAGCGGCTTCAGGGCGAGCTCTTTCTCGGTCAGCCCTGGCATCACCGGCGACACCATCAGGCCCACCTCGACCCCGGCGCGAGAGAGCGCCTCGAGCGCGGCCAGCCGCCGGAAGGCCGTCGGAGCTTGGGGTTCGAGCAGCCGGGTGAGCCGTTCGTCGAGCGACGCGATGGACAGCGCCACCGTCACCTGCCCCCGGGCCGAGAGCTGCTTGAGCAGGTCGGTGTCGCGCGCCACCAACGACGACCGGGTGTTCAACCTGAGCCTGGGCACCTTGGCCTCGACCAGCGCCTGCAGGATGGCCCGGGTCAGCCGGAAGTGCTCTTCCGCGGGCTGGTACGGGTCGGTGGCCGAGCCGATGACCAGCTCGCGCCCGGCCAGGTCGGTGTCGGCCAGGTCGCGCATGAGCGCCTCGACCGCGTTCGTCTTCACGCCGACTTCGCGCTCGAAGGCGCGCCAGGAAGAGAGTTCTTTCCGGTCGAGGCGCATGCGGCAGAAGGCGCAGCCGAGCTGGCAGCCCTCGAATGGGTTGACCGACCAGAACCAGCGCCCTTCCCCTTCCGCTTCCTGCCGAAGCAGGGAACGGACCTTCACGTCGAGGTAGCGAACCCCGTTGCCGGACTGGGGCCGGGCTTCGTGCTCAAGGTGAGGTTGCTGCTGCCACATGCCGACGAGACTCCCCGGCCCGGGAAGGGTGGAGGGTCAGCATCTCGCATGGGTCTGACAGGCGCGGCGGGCCGACGAATCGGCCCGGGAGCCTCCTCCGGCCCCCACCCGCCAACCCCTTGAAAACCGGTCCGGGTCACTGTGTGACACAGTGACAGGGTGACTGGGTGACTCATTAACCGGGTGGGGAAAAAACCCACACGCCCGTGCTGGGGGTCAGCCCTGAAGCTCGGCGACCACCTCGGCCGCCGCCGCCCGGGCCTGGGCGAGCTGGCCGGCCTTGAAACTGACCGCGGCAACTACCGGGTGGCCGCCTCCCCCGTACCGTTCAGCGATGCGGGACAGATCGTGTGTGCGCAGCTCAGGTCGCCACGGGTTCGAGCCTATGGAGATCTTGGCCCGCTTGCTGCTCGCGCCGACCCACACCGTGTACCGGGCGTCGGGGTACAGGTAGTACGAGATGAACTTGTTCAGCCCGTCGAACCCTTCGTCGGCCACGTCGAAGAAGACGACGCCCTTCTCGAGCCGGGCCTTCTTCCGCACCACCTCGATGGCACCGCGGTGGCGCTCGAGCAAAGGTTTCAGCAGCCGCTGCACGTCGGCGGACGCCGCCAGTTCGGCCAGCGGCTGCCGCTGCATGCGCCCGATGACGGAAGGAATGAAGGCCGGGTCGGTGCTCGCCTCGAGCACCGTCATCAACTGGAGCGCCGGTTCCTTCAGCTCGACCGCCATCTTCGGGCTGGTGAAGAGCGCACCGTCGACTATTTCGGCCCAGTACAAGAGCTCGTCGAGCGGCGCCTTGTCGAAGCCGAAGCGCGCGGCGACGGTATCGGCGAGAAACCCGGTGCAGCTCTTCCGCTTCGGGTCGTGAAACTTCTTGCCCGACGCATCGGCCCGGAAGTGCGCTTCGTCGCCCGGCTGCTGAAACGCCGACTGGTGATGGTCGAACCACCAGGTCAGCCGCGCGTCCTGCGAGTACCGGAAGTCTACGATGGCGTTCTCGTCGCCGGTGAACAGCCGCGCGTCCACCCCTTCGGCGCCCGCCTTGTGGGCCAGCCCCTGGTACTCGATCTGAGCCTCCGGGCTCACCTTCTCGAGGTAGAAGCGGGTGAAGACCGCCGCGCTCGCGGCGCCGTCGAAGCAGTTGTCGTGGTACAGCACTTTCAGGCGCATCACGGCCTCCAGTGGGCTTTACGCACGAGCCAGGACTCGCCGCCGCGCCCATCGCGCACCACTGCCCAGAAGGTGACGTCGCGCTCGGTGGCGTCGGGGCCGGGGGTCCACTCGGTGTGGTGCTTGGCCACCGCGATGCCGTCGAAGCCGGTGCCGCCCGTGTCCCCTTCGCTGAACGTCCCCATGTCGGCGCGCCACGAGATAATCCACAGCTCGGACAGGTGCACCGGCTTCAGCGAGTAGCTCGGCACGACGTAGGGCTCGAGCCGGTCCTGGAAGTCTTCGGGCTCGACGGCGAAGGGGCCCGACCCTTGGAGGTCGGGGAGCGCGTCGTCCGGCCAGGGCTCGCCCTCCAAGAGCAGCCCCGGCAGGCGCGGCGTGTGGTTGGGCGTCATCTCGGGCAAGAGCTTGCAGGTGAAGACCAACAGCTTCTTGGCGAACACCTCTTCGTCGCCGGCCTTCACGTGCAGCACCGCCGGCAGGCGGATTCCGCCCAGCCCCTGGTACAGGTCGTGCTCGACCACCTCCTCGAGCAACGGCGTGCCTCCGTCAACCAACTGCGCGCCAGGCATCAGCGGCAGCCTGAGGTTGGGGTTGAACGAGGCCGGCACGTCCTTCACCACCAGCTCGCCTGGGCCCGTCGAACCTCTCGTCAGCGTCAGCGCGCCGTCGCCGGTGCAGGTGGTGTCGCCCTGGCTGGCGCAGACGCGCAAGTCGTAGTCGATTGACCGGCCAGCCCCCGCCGGGTCGGCAACCAGCGCGGTCATCACCACCGGAGAGGCGAAGACGGCGAGCGCGCTGTCGTCGTAGCAGCTGACCGCGAAGATCTCGGGCGGCTCGAACGAGGCGCCGAGCACGCGCAGGTCGTGCACGTTGGTGGGGTTGTCCTGCGAACCGACGCAGCCGGCGGCCGACAGGAAGAGCGCCAGGACGAGAGCACGGCGCATCAGAAGCTCCCCTTCACGCCCAGAATCGGCAGAATTGGTATTCCCGGCACGGTGTACTCCTGCCGCCGGCGGTAGTCGGTGAACGTCGCCTCGACGTTCTGCGCGTTGTAGACGTTCTGCACGTCGAGGTACGCCCCCAGCGTCCAGTTCTGGAACAGGAAGCTCTTGTCGATACGCAGGTCGAGCTGGTGGAAAGGCGCCAGGCGCGACGAGTAGTGCGCGCCGCGGGTGGCGTTGAACGAATTCGAGTCCACGTTGAACAGGTCGTACGGGTGCTGCAACGGGGTGGACGGGTTGCCGGTGGCGTAGCGGAAGCGCGCGCCCACCTCGAAGCCCCAGGGCAGCCGATAGCTGCCCACGACGGTGAGGATGTGCGTCTGGTCATACTGGTTGAGGCCGTAGCTGTCCTGCCCCGCGACCTTCGATTCGGCCCGGTTCAGCGTGTAGGCCACCCACCCGAAGAACTGCTTGGTGACCTCGTGGCGCAACATCACCTCGAGGCCGTAGGCCCGACCCAGGCCGTCGTTCGCATACATGAGCGGCGTCTGCGAGCCGTCGGCGTTCACCACGGTGCGGTCGGTGTTCACGACGTTCTCGTAGCGCCGGTTGTAGTACCCGGTGACGTCGACGTTGATGACGTCGGTCAGCCTCTGCTCGAAGCCGAGACTCGTCTGGAAGGCCTTCTCGAGCCCGAGGTTCGGGTTGCCGTAGGGGGGCGGTTCCAGGTCCACGACGCTGGGAGTCTGCTGGTACAGGCCGACCGAGCCCTTGACCGCCGTACCTTCGCGCACGGCGTACCGGGCCCACAGGCGCGGTTCCAGCGCGTAGCGGGTCTGTCCGATGAGGAAGGCGTGGCTGGCGCGAAACCCCGGCGTGACGGTGACCGGGCCGGCCTTCAAGTCCACCTCGGCGAAGGCGGCGCCGTCGAAAGAGTCGATCTGCTGCGAAATCTTCTGCGTCTCGGTCGCCGGGTCGGCCCCCGGAAACGCGACGTATTGCGTGTCGCTCAGGACCGGAATCTCCGCCGACCCGGCCAAGTGGTCGAAGAGCAGGTCCACGCCGGCGCGCGCCGTCAGCCAGGGACTGACTTCGACGGCCAGGTCTTCGCGCAGCCCGCCCTCGTACTCGTCGAGCTTGGCCGTGATGCCGCCCAGGTTGATGGTGGCCAAGTCATACCCGACGTACGGCGTGAGCTGGAAGGTGACGTTGCCCTTCCGGTAATTCCAGCCGGCCACCACCCGGTGGAAGGTGGTGTGCAGGTCGAGACTGACCGGAATGTTGCCTCCTGCCCCGGTGGCCACCACTTTCATGATGTCGTCCGACCCGAACGCCATCACCGACGCGGTCGATGCGCCGTCCGCCTTCGTCTCGCCGCGCTTGGCGCCGACGTCCACCCGCGCCTGGTAGTCCCAGTAGACCGGCAGCACCAACAGCGAGCCGCCGTTGGCGTTCTTGGGCAGCACCAGCGGCAAGAGCGCGTCGACGTAGCTGCGGCGGGCGGCAACCGCCACCGAAACTCCGTTGGCCACCGGCGCCTCGAAGAACACCGACGAGTCCTCGACGTCGACCTTCACGTTGCCGTGGTAGGTGTCGCTGGCGCCCTTGCGCGTGCCGACGTCGACGATGCCGCCGACCGCGCGGCCGTAGTGCGCGCCGAAGCCGCCTGGGAAGAAGTCGATTCGGTCGAGGAACTCGCCGTTCACCACCGAGGGGCCGCCACCGAAGTGGAAGAGGATGGGAATCTTCACGCCGTCGAGGAAGGTCAGGGTCTGGCTGGGGCTCGCGCCGCGCACGATGAGGGTGCCCAGAATGAAGGGCGCCCGGGCCACCCCGGGGAAGTTCTGCAGCACCCGCACCGGGTCGCCGAACGAGCCGGGTATCTTCTGAAGCTCTTGCCGCTCGAGGGTGCGCCGAACCACTTCCTTCTTCTCGCGCGCGCCACGCACCACCGTCTCGTACCCGATGGCCTTCGGCAAGAGGTGGTACACCACCTCGGTCGTCTCGCCCGGCGCGAGTGTCTCGGAGGTCTCGAACAGCCGGAAGCCGTTGGCCACCACCTTCACCCGGCAGACTCCGGGAGCCACCTTCAGCAGGAACCGGCCGTCCTCGTCGGACAGCGCCTCGGGAGCGTCGGCGTCGTCGCCGCAGCGCACCGTCGCCGAGGGGACCCGGTTTCGGCTGCCGCGCGCGAGCAACTGGCCCTTCAACGTCGCCTGCGGGGGCGGCGGAGCCACCTTCGGCTGCGGCGCCTCGGCCAGCGTGAAGTGGTAGACGTACTCGAGCGTGACCGGCGCGGGCACGCCGTCCACCTCGGCGGGCGAGAACTTGAAGGCGCGCACGGCGGCCAGGGCGGCCTCGTCGAAGCCGCGCCCCGCACCCGTCTTGACGGCCGCTCCGGACACCGAGCCGTCGGCCGCGATGGTGACGGCCAGCGCGATGTCGGCCGTCCGGCCCTCGGCCAGCGCGCCCGGTGGGTAGGCGGCCTGGACGAACTTCTGCAGCGAGGGCGCCCGGGTGAGCACCGGCACGTGCACGCCGCCGTCCACTTCGACCCGGCGCACAACCTCTTCGGCCCCCGCCGCCGATGACATCGCCACGAGCGCGATGAACCACGGACGGACGGGCGCGAAAGCCAAAGTGCCGGGCATTTAACGGACCTCTCCGGTGGGCAGCAACCTCCGAATGGCCGGCCCGAAGGAATGTCAGGCCCTGCCGACGGCGCTTTCGGAAAAATCGCCCGTGTGCGCGGGTGGGCGGGGGAACGCGATCGGCCACCTTCAGCGCGTTTGGCGCACGGCACGCCGGCTGCTTTACCTGGTGCGGCGGGTCACCTCGGAGGCGGTCATGGCTCGGGCGAGTGGGTCACCAGGTGGGGGAAAGCCAGGACCGTCGGCGCGACAGGGAAAACGGTGGGGGGCGGCGGAAGTGACGCTCGGCGAGCTGATTGCCGCGGCGTTCGACGCGTGCGGCAACGCCACCGAGGTGGCCCGCGTAGTCACCTCGGGGGCGATGTCGCGGGCCGTGGGGCGGAAGATAGTGCTCGTGCCCTGAAGCCGGCCGCGCCCGGCCTGGACCCTCCTCGACGCCGAGCCCATCGGCTCGTGAGAGGATGGAGCCCGAACGCCGGGATGATCGACACCCACTGCCACCTCGACTCGCCGCGGTTCGACGCCGACCGGGCGAAGGTGCTCGAGCGCGCCTTCGCGGCCGGCTTGTCCGGGCTGGTAGTGCCCGCCATCGGCCCTGATTCCTGGGACGCGCTCTTGTCGCTGCCCGCGACTGACCGGCGGCTCGCGGTCGGGCTCGGCATTCACCCGCAGCTCCTGCCCGAGCTTCCCGAAGCCGACGACGCGAAGAGTCTCGAACGGTTGGACTCGCTGCTGGGGCGCGGCGTGGCCGTCGCCGTCGGCGAATGCGGGCTCGACGGCGGCACCGCGGCGCGTGCGCCGATGGACCGCCAGGCGCGCGTCTTGCGCGGTCAGCTCGCGCTCGCCCGGAAGCACCGCCTGCCCCTGTTGGTGCACTGCCTGCGCGCGCAGCGCGAGCTGCTCGAGTTGCTCGAAGCCGAGCCTGCCTTCGAGGCCGGGTTGCTCCTGCACAGCTACTCGGGCGGCGCGGACAAGGTGCGGCGCTACCTGCGCCTCGGCTGCAGCTTCTCGTTCGCCGGCCCCGTCACCTTCGAAGAGGCGAAGCGGCCTCAGGAAGCCGCGCGCGCGGTGCCCCTCGACCGGCTGATGGCCGAGACCGACGCTCCCGACCAGGCGCCCCACCCCCACCGCGGCGGTCGGTGCGAGCCCGCGCACCTGGTCGAGGTGGTCGCGGCGCTCGCCCGCGCCCATTCCTTGCCGGTGGACGAGCTCGCCCGCCAGACGACCGCGAACGCCTCGCGTTTCTTCGGCCGCGCCTTTTCAGAGTAGAAGGGGCGCGCCATGAGCACGCCCGCAGCCGCCGTTCTTCCCAAGGCGTTTCGCCTGTCTCGCCGCTTCGACCGCACCGCGCGCCTGGTGGGCGAGGCGGGGATGGAACGGCTGGCCGACGCCCGGGTAGCCGTCTTCGGCCTGGGCGGCGTGGGCAGCTTCGCGGTCGAAGGGCTGGTCCGCAGCGGCGTCGGCCAGTTGGCCCTGGTCGACTTCGACGACGTCTGCGTCACCAACACCAACCGCCAGCTCCACGCCACCGCCGCCACCGTCGGCAAGTCGAAGGCCGAGGTGATGGCGGAGCGCTGCCGGCAGGTCAACCCCGAGGCGACTATCGAGGCGGTGCGCGAGTTCTACCGGGCCGAGCTGGCCGAGGCGCTCTTGCCCCGGGGCGGCTTCGACTTCGTGGTCGACGCCATCGACAACGTGAAGGCCAAGCTGCACCTGCTGCACCGCTGCGTCGAGCTGGCTATTCCGGTGGTGTCGTCGATGGGCGCGGCCGGCCGGCTCGACCCGACCGCCATCCGCGTCGAAGACCTGTGCGAGACGCACATGGACCCGTTCGCCAAGGACATTCGCAAGCTGCTCCGCCGCAAGTACGGCCTCCGCGTCGACCGGCCCACCGGCATCACCGCCGTCTATTCCATCGAGGCGCGCCGCGACCCGGTGCCGCTCGGGTACGACGCCGGGGGCGACGGCTTCCTGTGCGTCTGCCCCCACCAGGCGAACGACTTCCACACCTGCGACCACCGCACCCAGATTGACGGCAGCGCCGCGTTCGTCACCTCGGCCTTTGGAATGAACATGGCGGGGGTGGTGGTGCGGCGGCTCGCGGCCAGCCGCTGAAGGGGCCGCCTCGCGCGGGCGAATCTGCGCGCGGGGGGCCACCGCCGCGCGTAATCTCCCGGCGGCATGCCGCGCATCCAGCTCAACGGAGCCAACCTCCACTACGAAGACACCGGCGGCAGCGGCGCGCCGGTGCTGTTCTGCCACGGGCTCTTGTGGAGTTCGCGCATGTTCGACGACCAGGTCGCCGCGCTGCGCGGCCGGTACCGCTGCGTGGCCTTCGACTTCCGCGGCCAGGGCCAGAGCGAGGTGACCGCCTCGGGGTACGACATGGACTCGCTGACCGCCGACGCCGCGGCGCTGATTGAAACGCTCGACCTGGGGCCCTGTCACGTGGCCGGCCTCTCGATGGGCGGCTTCGTGGCCATGCGGCTGGCCGCCCGCAGACCAGAATTGGTCAGCTCGCTGATGCTGCTCGAGACCTCGGCCGACGCCGAGCCGGCCGAGAACGTCCCTAAGTACCGCCTGTTGGGCACGGTGGCGCGGTGGTTGGGCTTCACGGTCGTGGCCTGGCCGGTGATGAAGATCATGTTCGGCAAGAAGTTCCTCGCTGATCCGTCGCGCGCCGACCTTCGCCGGGTCTGGCGCGACCGGCTCATCGCCAACAACCGGGCGGGCTTCGCCCTGGCGTTGAAGGGAGTCATCGAGCGCGCCCCCATCGCGGACGAGCTGGGGCGGGTCCAGGCGCCCACCCTGGTCATCGTCGGCGACCAGGACGTCGCCACCGTGCCGGCCAAAGCCCAGCGAATTCACGAGCGAATCCGCGGTTCCCGCCTGCTCGTCATTCCCGGGGCCGGGCACACCTCTTCGGTCGAACAGCCGGCCGCGGTCCTGGCCGCGATGGCCGATTTCCTGGCCTCGGTGCATGCCTAAACGGGCGCGAACTCGACGCTGTCCGGCACAGGTGCTTTCCTCTACCTGGATTCGATGACTGCGCCGCCAAAGATCGACCTGACCGGCAAGAAGGTCGGCGAATACGACATCATTGCCCGCCTGGGCGTAGGAGGCATGGGCGCGGTGTACGAGGGGCTTCACCCGCTCATCGGCAAGCGGGTGGCGGTCAAGGTGCTGCTGCCGGGGCTCTCGAACCAGGCCGACGTGG
>JAHFDQ010000327.1 GCA_023248915.1 Archangiaceae bacterium
AGCCGCTCGTCGGTGAGTGACAGACAGATGAGCCCTCGCCCCTTGGCCGCCATGAAGTTGATGGCCGCGGGCGTCACCTTCTCGGCCGCCATCACCAGGTCGCCCTCGTTCTCGCGGTCTTCGTCGTCAGTGAGGATGACCATGCGGCCCTGGCGAATCTCGCCGAGGGCCCGCTGGACGAGCGCGATGCTGTCGGCCGCCCGCCTCATGCCTTGTCGCCGAAGCCCGCGAGCCGCAAGGTGGCTTCCGACAGGCCGGCGCCGGCCCTCGCGCCGTAGAGCCGGGCGACGTACTTGCCGATGAGGTCGGCCTCGAGGTTGACCCTGTCGCCCACCGCCTTCCCCGACAGCGTCGTCCGCGTCTGCGTCTCGGGAATGAGGGCGACCCGGAAGAGGTCGGCCGAGACCTCGTTCACGGTGAGGCTGATGCCGTCGAGCGCGACCGAGCCCTTCTCGATGAAGAACGGGGCCAGCGCGGCCGACAGCGAGAAGCCCATCACCACCGAGCCTCCCTCGGCCCGCTTCTCGACCACGCGCCCGACCTCGTCCACGTGGCCCAGCACCAGGTGGCCGCCCAGCCGGTCGCCCAGCCGCATCGCGCGCTCGAGGTTGACGCGGGCGCCGGGCTTCCAGTCGCCCAGGGTGGTGCGCCGCAGCGTCTCGGGGCTCGCCTGCACCCGGAAGTGGCGGGCGTCGGCCTCGACCACGGTGAGGCAGGCGCCGTCGCAGGCGATCGACTCGCCCAGCTTCAGCCCTTCCGAGCAGAGGCGGGCGGCAATCCAGACCTCGGTCATCGGCCCCGCGGCGACGCGCTCGACCGTGCCGGCTTCCTCGATGAGCCCGGTGAACATGGCCTACCGGCCGCGGGCGCGGGCGGCCCGGGCCTTCGGCTTGACCAGGCCCTTGGGCGCGAGGAACTCGCAGATTCTGCCGTCGGCCTTGCGCAGGCGGCGCGACAGCATGCGGCAGATGTTCTGCAGGACAATCACGTAGGCGTAGTTGTCGTCCCGGTACAGGTTGTACAGGTCGAGGTTGGTGAGCGAGAAGGTGCGCGTCGCCTGGGTGGCGATGACCGAGGCCGAGCGGGGCTGCAACTCGACCAGCGTCATCTCGCCGAACGTCTCGCCGGCCCCCAGCCGGACGATGGGCACCTCGATGCCGGCGGTGCTCTGGCGGCGAACTTCGACCTCGCCGTCGCGCAGGACGTACATCTCTCGGCCCAGCTCGCCCTCGTTGAAGATGGTGGCGCCCGCCTTGAAACTTCGGTCCTGGAGCACTCCGACCACCCGCTCGAGCGACCGGCCCTCGAGCCCTCCGAAGATGGGGACATCGCGAAGAAACGTGGACAGGGACAGCCCTCGAGCTCGTGCCATGGCGGCGGAACAGACCAATTCCCGGGGCCGGCGGCAAGCGGCAACGACGCTGCGCGGCATGGGACCGCTGCCCTTGCCTCGACGGGGCTGGGGGCGCCCCTCTACACCTTGCGGCCTCGCGCACCGTCCCAGCCCCGCGAGATCACTCCGAGTGAGGGTCGCCCTGGATCTTGCATTCATTGGCATCTGTCGGAGGTCTGAAGGTGGCGTCAGGCAAAGTCATACCCGGGTGCCTGCATCGCTACGGCTCCGCCGTGCCAGAACCGATTCCCTCGCCCCATCCCCGGACGCTCTTCGAGCTTCGCGACCTGGCCGTGCGGCTCTTGGCCAAGCACCAGGCCGGAGGCCCGCACACGTTCGACCTGTCCCGCCTGCAGCGGGCGCTGCTCGAGCTGATTCTCGATGGGCCGCTGACTCCGGTGGGCGTGGCGATCGTCCTCGACGGCGTCCTCGCCCCGATGGACGGCCCGAGCGCCGCCAGCCTCGCGCTCTGCTTGGTTCACGCGCTCCGGCACGAGCGGCTTCACCGGCTGGCACGGGGCGCACTGCTGGTGCTGCGGGACGCCATCTTGCTCGAGGAAGCCGAGGTGGGGGCCGAGGTGCTCACCCGGCTCGACGCCGAGCTCGTCGCGCGAAACGGAGGCCTTCGCGCCTTGGGCTCGGTCGCGCTGGTGGCCGACCAGGTCGAAGGTCCGGCGCTGGAAATGGCCATCCGCCGGGCCCGGGGGCTGACTCAGGCGATGCTGCTGGTGGGAGTGCCCGCCGAGGAACAGCGGAGCCCGCGCGAGGTGTTGCTCGAGCACGTGCGCATTCAGGCGAGGCGCAGCTCCGAAGTGCTCGACTGGGCCGAGATCGAGCGGTGGGTGGACCTGGGCCGGGTGCACCTGTTGACGCCCGCCCGGCTCGAGGCCGAGCGGCGGACGACCTACTCCGAGGCCCTTCGCCGGGCGCTTTCCCGGGCGTTTCGCGCCGTCGCCGGCGAGGTGTTCCCGGTCTGGGTGGAAGACCTGCCCGCGAGGCCCGCGAGCGGGGCCTGATTGACAGATTTCTGCATAGTCATTACATAGTTATGCATGCGCACCACGCTGGACCTCGATGATGCACTCATGAAGGCGGCCAAGCGGCGCGCCGTCGATGAGCAGAAGAGCCTGACCAGCGTCATCGAGGAAGCCGTTCGGCGATTCCTGCAGCCAGGTCCCCGACTGCAGAAGCCGGTTCGAATCAAGCTGCTCATCAAGAAGGGCAGGCTGATTCCGGGAGTGGACCTCGCCGATAGGGACTCGCTGTACGAGCGCATGGAGGGGCGCGGTTGATCGCGGTCGACACCAACATCCTGGTGTACGCGCACCGCGCCGAGCAGCCGCGCCATGAGGCGGCCAAGAAGCGCCTGGTCGCCCTGGCGGAAGGAGCCGGTCCCTGGGCGATCCCCGTGTTCTGCCTCACCGAGTTCGTCCGGGTGATGACGCACCCGCGCCTGTTCGACCCTCCGTTCTCAGGCGAGGAAGCGTGCATCGCCTTGGAGCGCCTCTTCGAGTCCCCGAGCCTTCGGGTGCTCGCGCCCGGTGAACGGTTTCAAGAGCTCTTCTTGGAAGCATTGCGCTCGTCCGGCGCCATCGGCAATCTGGTATTCGACGCTCAGATCGTGGCCGTCTGTCAGGAAGCGGGAACTCGCTCGCTCTTGACCGAGGACCGCGACTTCGCGCGCTTTGATGATTTCCCCGTGACGCGGTTGTGAGGAATGGTTGGCCGCGCCGTCTCAGGTCCGCGCGAACCAGCAAGTCGTCCGTGCGCTCGACGCAGTAGCAACGGGGGGCCGCAGACAGCACCGTTCCTGCCCTGGCCTACCTGCCTAGGTATCCATCGTCGAATGCAAATCGGTCGACGACCATTTCCCGTCGTGCAAGGTCGAAGGACACCAGCACGTCGACGTCTGTGATGGGAACGATGAGCTTCCCTCCCGGACCAAAGACGATGGCGTTGACCACGGTTACGTGGTCCAGGACGTCGCTGACCTCGCCGAGAACCTCACCGTCGAGGTCGCGCACAACGGCACCGACTGCGTCGAAGAGGAAGAACTCGCCCTTCCCCAAGGGTGGAAGGTCCTTCCGTGCGAGCAGGACTTTTCGCCCCTTGAGGACTTCCGCCTGCTCCCGGCTGGTCACCTCATCGAGGTACAGCGAGATGGGGTGGCCGTGTCCATGGCCGGACGCGCGCTGGACGGTGAACCGGTCACTGTCGCCGCCCTCATTGGAGAGCCAGACGGGTTGGCCTGCGCGAAAGAGCTTCCAGGGCTCGGTGGCGATGATGCGCGCCTTCATTGCGCCACGCCCGGCGAAGGCGCGGCCAACGACGCCGACCGCAACTAGTGTCTCGTCGGGACTCTGGGCGATCACGACGACAGCGTAGCTCAGCGTTGGAGGCAGGGCTCCGCGTAAGTCCATTGACCGAGGGACGCTACTTCGCGCGCTCTGAGGACTTCTCCGTGACTCGGTTGTGAGACAGGGGCGGCCGCGCCGCTACAGGTCCGCGCGAACCAGCAGGTCGTCTCCGACGCGCTCGCAGCAGAGCGATTTCACCGCGCGGGCCTTCTCCATCGCCTTCACCGCCGGGCCGCCCGCCCAACCCAGCCCCGCGCCCGCCAGCTTCGGCGCGACGAAGAGCCACAGCTCGTCGGCGAGTTTGCCCTCGAGAAACGCGCCGAACACCTCGGCCCCGCCCTCGACCAGCAGGTGGGCGTAGCCCTCGCGGCCGAGCCTGGCGACGAGCGCGCGGAGGTCCACCCTCCCCTTCCGGGCCGGCAGCGTCCACACCTCGGCGCCCGCCGCGGCGAGGCGGCGCGCCTTCGGAGACGTGGCGCGGGCGAGGGTCGCGACCACCACCCGGGTTCCGGAGCCCTTCGTGAAGAGCTTCCGCCGGGGCGAGGTGCGCAGGCGCGAGTCCACCACCACGCGGCAGGGGTTGCGACCGCCGCCTCCGGGCAACCGGGTGGTCAGCCGCGGATTGTCCCTCTCGACGGTGCCGGCGCCCACCAGCACCGCGTCCACCCGGTCGCGCAGCTCGTGCACGCGGCGGCGCGCCTCGGGGCCGGACACCCAGCGCGAGTCGCCCGAGGCGGTGGCGATTTGCCCATCGAGCGTCGCCGCCACCTTCAGCGTCACGTACGGCCGGCGCTCGCGAATCAGCTTGAAGAAGGGCCGGTTCAGCCGGTCGGCCTCGGCGCTCAGCACGCCGCCGATGACTTTCACTCCCGCCCGCGCCAGCCGGCGAAGCCCCCGGCCGTTCACCAACGGGTTGGGGTCGGACGACGCGTAGACCACCCGCCGCACCCCGGCCTGGAGAATGGCCTGGGTGCACGGAGGCGTGCGCCCGAAGTGGTCGCAGGGCTCGAGCGTCGTGTACAGGTCGGCGCCGCGCGCCCTCGGCCCGGCGGCGTCGATGGCCACCACCTCGGCGTGGGCCGAGCCCGCCTTCCGGTGGTGCCCCCGGGAAACCACCCGGCCGCCCTTGACCAGGATGGCGCCCACCGCCGGGTTGGGGCTGGTGCGCCCGACGCCGCGGCGCGCCTCGTCCAGGGCGATGCACATGAAGAACTCGGCCACCGCTTGATCGAACTCGGCGGCCCTCCGCCGCCGAGGCACCGGCCGCGCCCCTGCTCGCGACCGAAGCGGCACCTACGCCGGCCCCTTGCCGGCCTTCTTCGCGGCGCGCGCCTGCGACCGGTCGTCGATCAAGTCTTTCAGCTCGGACATGAACTCGGCGATGTCGCGGAACGACCGGTACACCGACGCGAAGCGCACGTAGGCCACCTCGTCGAGCGCCGCCAGCCGCTGCATCACCTCTTCGCCCAGCACCCTCGACGGGACTTCCTTCTCGCCCATTTCCTGCAGCCGGCGTTCGATGGCGGTGACGATGTCCTCGAGCTGGTCGACCGAGACCGGCCTCTTCTCACAGGCCTTCTTCAGGCCCGAGAGCATCTTGTCGCGGTCGAAGGCCTCGCGCCGGCCGTCCTTCTTGACGATGAGCGGGTTCAGCTCTTCGACGCGCTCGTAGGTGGTGAAGCGCCGCTTGCAGGCCAGGCACTCGCGCCGGCGGCGAATCACCGCCCCCTCGTGCGACTCGCGCGAGTCGAGGACCTTGTTCTCCGAGTCTTCGCAGAAGGGACAGCGCAAGGCGGGTCAGCTCCGAAGCCGCGAACGGTAGAGCGGGAACGAACGGGTCAGCTCGCGCACCGCGCCCCGCACCTTGACCAGCCGCGCGTCGTCGCCGGCGTGGTCCAACGCCTCGCCGATGAGCCGCGCCACCGCCGCCATCTCGGGCTCGCCGAGTCCGCGGGTGGTGATCGCCGGCGTGCCGACCCGCACCCCCGACGAGACGGTCGGCTTCTCGGGGTCGAACGGAATCTGGTTCTTGTTGACGGTGATGCCGGCCTTGCCGAGCGTTTCCTCGGCCGCCTTGCCCGTAATCTTCTTCGGGCGGAGGTCCACCAACATCAGGTGGTTGTCGGTGCCGCCCGAGCACAGGCGCAGCCCCTCGCGCTTCAGCCCCTCGGCCAGCGCCTTCGCGTTCGCCACCACCTGCTTCTGGTAGACCTTGAAGTCGGGCTGCAGGGCTTCCTTGAAGGCCACCGCCTTGGCGGCGATGACGTGCATCAGCGGCCCGCCCTGGATGCCGGGGAAGATCTGGCTGTTCACCGACTTGGCGTGCGCTTCCTTGCAGAGAATCATCCCGCTGCGCGGCCCGCGGAGTGTCTTGTGGGTGGTGCTGGTGACGATGTCGGCGAACGGCACCGGCGACGGGTGCACTCCCGCGGCGACCAGGCCGGCGATGTGGGCCATGTCCACCACCATGGCCGCGCCGCACGCGCGAGCTATGTCCGCGAAGCGCGCGAAGTCCAGCGTGCGCGGGTAGGCCGAGGCCCCGACCACCAGCACCTTCGGCTTGTGCTCTTTCGCCAGCGCCTCGACCTGGGCGAAGTCGATGGTCTCGGTCTCGCGCGACAGGCCGTAGTGCACCACCTTGTACAGCTTGCCCGAGAAGTTGAACTGCGCGCCGTGCGTCAGGTGGCCGCCCGAGTTCAGGTCGAGCGACAGCATCGTCTCGCCCGGCTTCATCAGCGCCATGTACGCGGCCATGTTGGCCTGCGACCCCGAGTGGGGCTGCACGTTGGCGGCGTCGGCCTTGAAGAGCGCTTTCGCCCGGTCGAGGGCGAGCTGCTCGGCGACGTCCACCACTTCGCAGCCGCCGTAGTACCGCTTGCCCGGGTACCCTTCCGCGTACTTGTTGGTGAGGACCGACCCCATCGCCTCGAGCACCGCCGGAGAGACGAAGTTCTCCGAGGCGATGAGCTCGAGCCCCTCTTCCTCGCGCAGGGTTTCGTTGGCGAGGACGTTCCAGATCTCGGGGTCCACCTGGGACAGCGGAAGGGTGTTCTCCATGGCGCGCTCCTCGGGTCGGGCCGGCTAGGGCAGCGCCCAGGCGTTGGCCTTCAAGTGGGTGGCTTCATACTCCCCGGCCTGGTGCACCCAGGCGGGCTGGGAGAGCGCATCGCCGCCCATCTCACAGATCTTCTGCCGCAGCTTCACGAAGGTGTCGTCGTCGGTCTCGGCCTTGCCGACGGTGACCCAGCCCAGGTTGGTGGCCCCTTCGGGCACGTCGGTGGCCGCCTCGAAGTCGTACACCTGGCAGCTCTTGTCGCCGACGTAGACCACCTTGGGCGTCGCCTTCACCAGCGGCTTGATGGGGGTGCGGCACCCGGAGAGCGCGACGAGCGCCCACAGCCCCAGAGTCGCCAGGG
>JAHFDQ010000328.1:0-1106 GCA_023248915.1 Archangiaceae bacterium
ACCTCGGACGACTTCTTGCCGGCACCTTCCATCGCGTAGGCGTTGAACAAGAGGCCGTCGACGAAGAGC
Organism: Archangiaceae bacterium; assembly: GCA_023248915.1. Taxonomy (GTDB): domain Bacteria; phylum Myxococcota; class Myxococcia; order Myxococcales; family Myxococcaceae; genus JAHFDQ01. The sequence continues at coordinate 70 of JAHFDQ010000328.1, forward strand.
ACGCCCGCGATGATGAGGTAGCCCGACATCGTGGTCAGGTACGCGGCCAGCTCGCGCCGGGCGATGAGCCAGACGTTCTTCATGACGCCGCCTCTTTGCCGTGGGTGAGCTTCAGGAAGATGGACTCGAGCCGGTCGGCGCCGCGGTCGAGCCGCAACAGGTCGAGCTCGGCGGCGATCAGCCCGCGCGCGATGGCCGGCCGCAGGTCGGTGGCGGCCTCGACCTTCAGGCTCGCCACGCCACCCTGCTCGCGGACCACCGAGACCGCCTTGACCCCCGGCACCGCGCGCACCACCTCGGCCGCGCGGACGCCCGGGCCCTTCACCTCGAGCTCGATGGAGGCGCCGCTGCCGACGCGGCCGGCGAGCTCGGCCTCGCTGCCCTGGGCGACTATTTCACCCGCCTGAATCACCAGCAGCCGGTCGCACACCTGGCTGATCTCGGACAGGATGTGGCTGGAAACCAGCACCGTGTGCGCGCCCTTGAGCTTTCGAATCAGCTCGCGCATCTCGACGATTTGCACCGGGTCGAGCCCGCCGGTCGGCTCGTCGAGAATCAGCAGCGCCGGGTTGTGCACCATCGCCTGCGCCACCCCCACCCGCTGACGGAAGCCGTGCGACAGGCTTGCGATGACCTGGCCGTCCACCTCGGCCAGCGAGGTGACCGCCTCGACCTCTTCCACGCGCTTTCGGGCGTCGGCCGCCGGCACGCCGCGCAGGCGCGCCACGAAGGCCAGGTACCCACCGACCGTCATCTCGTCGTAGAGCGGGGGCGTGTCGGGGAGGAAGCCGATGCGCTTTCGAATCTCATGCGGCTCGCGCACCACGTCGAAGCCGTCGATGGTCACCTGCCCCGAGGTCGGCAACAGCACGCAGCCCAGCACCCGCAGCGCGGTCGTCTTGCCCGCGCCGTTCAGGCCGAGGAAGCCCACCACCTGTCCGCGCTCGATGGAGAAGGTGAGGTCGCGGATGGCGGCGTGCTCGCCGTAGAACTTGGTGAGGCCCCGGACTTCAATCATGGCCCTGCCCTTTCGAAGG
>JAHFDQ010000328.1:1116-2631 GCA_023248915.1 Archangiaceae bacterium
TTTCGAAGGGCGGAGTAGATCGACCGGGGCCGGCACCGTGTCAATCGGTTTCGGACCTCTGCCCGTTTCCATGCCGGACTGCGAAATCTTCAGAGGGAAGAATCAGAGGTCCGGCATGGAAAAGGGCAGAGCCCTTTCGAGCGACCCGGCGGGGTGGCGCGGCGCCACTGCCGGAGGCATTGTGGCGGGCGATGAGCCCCAGAGCGCCCGTTCCCCCGCCGGCTGCCCGGCCGCCTTCGGCGAGCGACGACGTCGATCGCGCCGTCGCCGTGCTGCGGGCGGGCGGGCTCGTCGCGTTGCCCACCGAGACGGTCTACGGGCTGGGGGCCGATGCCGCGAACGAGCTTGCCGTGCGCCGCATCTTCGCCGTCAAGGGTCGGCCGTCCACGCACCCGCTCATCGTGCACCTGTCCGGAGCCGGGGCGCTGGAGTCCTGGGCGACGGCGGTGCCGGAAGGAGCCCGCCGCTTGGCCGAGGCCTTCTGGCCGGGCCCGCTGACGCTGGTGCTCTTGCGGACGGCCCGCGCGTCCGACGCGGTGACGGGTGGGCAGCCGACGGTGGCGCTCAGGGTGCCCGCTCACCCGCTCGCGCTCGAGGTGCTTGCGCGGCTCGGCGGCGGGGTGGCGGCCCCGTCCGCCAACCGTTTCGGCGGCGTCTCGCCCACCTCCGCCGAGCACGTCCGCGCCGACCTCGGGCCCGAGGTGGACTTCGTCCTCGACGGAGGGCCGTGCGCGGTCGGCGTCGAGTCGAGCATCGTCGACTTCAGCTCGGGCTCGCCAGCGCTGCTCCGCCCCGGGGGCGTCTCGCGCGAGGCGCTCGAGCGCGTCTTGGGCGTCCTGGTGCCGACTCGGTCCGAGGGCGGCCCCCGCGCTCCGGGGACGCTCCCTTCTCATTACGCGCCTCGCGCGGGGCTGGTGCTCGCGCCCCGGGAGGCCCTCGCTGCCCGAGCCGCGGCGCTTGCCGCTTCCGGGCGCCGAGTGGCGGTGCTGGGCCAGCTCGACGGCCTCCCCGCGGGAGTCGTGGCGTATCCGGTCCCGGAGGACGCCGTCGGCTTCGCCCGCGAGCTCTACGCCACCTTACGCGCCATCGACGAGGCCGGCTTCGACGTCATCGTCGCCGCGCCTCCACCGCCGGAAGGGCTGGGGCTCGCCGTGCGCGACCGCCTCGAGCGCGCCGCGGCGCCGCGAAAGTCCGGCGGCGGCTGAGTCGACGGCGCTCCCAATCCGTTCATCCCGAGCGGATCGAAGCGAGGGGCAACCCTTGGCTCCGCTGCTGAATGGAGCCTTCGGTTCGGGCTGAACCGGGCCACCGCTCGGCCTGACCGGAGGCCGCTCAGAGTGTGCGCGCTCACGGCTGGTACAGCTCGACCGGATTGCCCTCGGGGTCGCGCAGCCGGGCGATGAGGCCGAGGGCGGTGCGGCGAGGCCGCGCCTCCAGCGTGACGCCGGCCATCTCGAGCGCCGCGGCGGCCTTCCGGACGTCGTCCAACATCAGGGCCAGGCACGTGCCCGCACC
>JAHFDQ010000328.1:2641-7152 GCA_023248915.1 Archangiaceae bacterium
TGGCGACGTAGACCTGGTTCAGCTCGCAGGCGAAGTGCGGCGCCACCCCGGGCAGGGCGACCCGTTCGAGCGGCAGCCCGAGCACGTCGCGGTAGAAAGCGGCGAGCGGGCCCGGATTCGCGGTCTCGATGACGACCGCTGCGACTGCAATCGGCCGCAGCGGCAAACCCCTCGTGGAACGCCGGCTCGTGGCGCTTAACCGGGCCGGACGACCATGTACTTCGCGACGAAGGGCGCCTTGTACCCGGGACCGCCCACGCCGAAGATGAGGTTCTTCGACGTCTTGTCCATCTTCAGCCCGTCGAGCGCATTGTGCAGGTAGGCCTGCACCTGCGGGCGGATATCGCGTCCGTCCTTCCACGCCTCGGCAATGTCGCGATTGAAGAGCTTGCGCACGAGCTGCGCTTCCGTGTGCGACACCTTGCCGTTCGACGTCACCTTGTTGATGACCGCCTGGTGCGCGTCGATGCCGGCCCACGGCGGCACCACCATGTACTTGGCGACGACGTCGGGAGGCACCACCATGTACTTGGCGACGATCGGGCCGCCTCCGCCGCCTGGCCCGGGCGGATGAACCATGTACTTCGGAGTCGGCCCCGGCGCCGGCGGGCGAACCATGTACTTCGCCACGGGACCCGGGTCGGGCCGGACGACCATGTACTTCGCCACCATTCCGCCGCGCGACCGGGCCGCGGGCCTGTCCGCCCCCTTCGCGACTTCGGCGTCGATGAGCTTCATGATGGCCGCCTGATCGGCGGGGGTGATGGTCTCTGCAACCGCGGCACGCGGCATCGCGGGAATTGTGGTTCGGGTGATTCTCGGCATCGGTGCTTCCCCCTGCTCTAGGGCCGCGACTCGCGGCGTGGTTGGACCTTGCGCTTCCGCTTCACAGGCTTGGCCGGGCGCGCGGCCACTTCGACCGCGCGCAGGCAGTAGGGCGCGTCATGCGGGCCGCCCTTCGATGACACCGCCGCCGCCGTACAGCCGCCGCGGCACACGTCGCCGACCGGGCAGCCAGCGCAGGTGCCGTGCAACATTCCCTCCCGGAACGCGCGGTTGTACGAGAAGGCGCCGGGCCGGTTCCACACCGTCTCGATGCCCTCGGCGAACGCGTTCCCCTCGACGAAGCGGTCGTCGATGATGGACAGGCACCCCTTCACGTCGCCGTTGCTCTGGATGCCGATGATCTCGAGTCCGGCCTGGCAGCCCGGCCAGGGCGAGTCGCGCAGCTGCGGCTCGAGCGTGCCCAGGTACCCCATGCAGTCCCCGGCGTGAATCGCCATGCCGGTGCCTTCAGCCAGACGGCGGGTCTCGACGGTGAAGCAGACGCCGCGCGCGTACTCGACCTGGCTGATGCGACAGTCGTCGCCGAACTCGACCGCGCGGCCAAACATGTTCGCGGTCTGCAACTGCCAGCAGTAAGGCTTCAATTGTCCGAAGATGACCTCGCGCAGCCCGGGCAGCGTGTCGACGTTGGCGTGGTTGATGGTGGTGATAACCGCCACCGGCACGCCCATCGCCTTCAATTCCATCGCTCCGCGCACGGCCCGGTCGAATGACCCTGGCAGCGCCCGGATTCGGTCATGGACCTCGCGGGTGCCGTCGAGGCTCACCGACAGATAGAACGGACAGCCGGCGTAGCTGCTCAGCTCGCGCAGCGTCTTTCCCACCAGCGACCAGCCGTTGGTGAGCAGCCCTATCTCCACGTCGCCCTCGAGCAGCGTGCCGACTATCTGCCGCCAGTCGCGGCGCATCAACGTCTCGCCGCCGGTCAGGCACACCCGCGGGACTTCGAGGCCGACGATCTGCCGGCACAGGGACTGCGCCTGTTCCGCGTCGAGCTCGCTGCCCCGCACCGCGCCCGCGGTCGACCCGCAGTGGCGGCAGCGCATGTTGCAGGCCAGCGTCGTTTCCCAGCCGATCGCCTCGGGCACGGGCAAGTGAGGCCGTGTCTCGTCCTTCGCCAGGCGCTGTCGGGGAGCGACCACGGCCGGCATCCGAGCACGCGCGCCTGGGCCGATTTTTGACCCAGATCAAGCCGGGGCAGTTCTCTCCCGCGCTGAGAAAACCGCCCGGGCGGCCAACCGAGCGACCGTCTCGACCCACGCCGGGTGGGCGTTCAACGAGGGCACCAGGGTGAGCTCTTCGCCGCCGGCGGCGCGGAACGAGTCTCGGGCGCGCAGCCCAATCTCCTCGAGCGTTTCCAGGCAGTCGGCGACGAAGGCCGGGCACACCACCGCCAGCCGGCGCACCTTCCCGGCCAGCGCGGCAACCTGCACGTCGGTGAACGGTTCGAGCCAGCCCTTCCCGAGGCGCGATTGGAACGCGACCGACCAGCCGCCGGGGGGAAGGGCCAGCCCGGCCGCCAGCGCGCGCGCGGTGGCGAAGGCCTGCGCCCGGTAGCAGCAGAGGTTCGCTTCCCCGAGCGCGTCGCAGCAGTCGGCGGACTTCAGGCAGTGGCGCCCCGTCTCGTCGAGCCGGGTCACCTGCCGCTTGGGCAGGCCGTGGAAGCTGAAGAGCACGTGGTCGGCGCGCGCCGCCTCGAGCACGGGCCGGCTCACCTGGACAAACGCGTCGAGGAAGCCCTCGTCGGCGAAGAAGGGTGGCACGAAGGCCAGCTTCACCTCGGGCCAGTCACGGGTGGCCACCTGCCGCACCCGGTCCACGGTCGACTGGGACGTCGACGTCGCGTACTGGGGGTACAGCGGCAGCACGACGACTTCGCCCACGCCCTTCGCCTTCAGCTCTGCCAGTCCCTCGGCCAGGCTCGGCCGGCCGTAGCGCATGGCCAGCGCCACCGGGAAGTCCGCGCCCAGGCGGCCGCGCGCGGCGTCGGCCAGAGCCCTGCCGTGCACGAGCAGCGGCGACCCTTCCTCCGTCCAGATGCGCCGGTACAGCTCGGCCGACCGCGCCGGACGAAACGGGAGGATGACCGCGTGCAACAGCAGCCAGCGCCCGACCGGGTTCATGTCGAGGACGTAGGGGTCGCCGAGGAACTCTGCCAGGTACCGCCTCACCTCGGCCGCGGTGGGGCCGTCGGGAGTGCCCAAATTGACGAGCAGGAGGCCCCGGCGCATGGCGCTAATGCAGAGCGTTCGGCAGCGCGAGGACGAACTCGCCGATCTTCGCCTCGAATGAACCGCCGGTCGGCCGGACCATCTGGTACCCGCCGCGCATGCTGCCAAAGGGCGTGCGCAAGACCGCCCAGCTCGTGTACTCGAACTTCTCTCCGGGGCCGAGCTTCGGCTGCTTGCCCACCACGCCTTCGCCGCGAACCTCTTCGACGCGCCCGTCGGCGTCGGTGATGACCCAGTGGCGGCTGCGAAGCTGAACGGACTCGGCGCCGACGTTGGAAATTTCGACCGTGTACATGAACGCGAACTGGCCCGCCTCGGGGGACGAGCGCTCGGGCCAGTAAGCCGGCTTCACCGTCACCTTCACGCCGTCGGTCGTGGTGGTCGACATGGGCGGCGCGAATCTCGCAGCCCCCTCCGGGCCGCGCAAGCGTCAGCCCGCCCGGGTCGGCGCGCGCTTCGGGCCGGCGCGAGGCGGCCAGAGCACCGACGCTCCGACCGACGCCGCCAGCACCAGCGCGATGAAGACGAGCGAGCCTGCGATGAGCCACCGCTTGGTTTCGTCGGGAGGCGCGAAGAAAGTTTCTGCGACCAGCTTCAGCCCTACGAAGGCCAGCACCAGCGCCAGGCCCGTCTTCAAGCGATGGAACTTGTCCATCAGCGAGGCGACGACGAAGAACAGCGAACGCAGGCCGAGGATGGCGCAGACGTTCGAGCTGTAGACGACGAACGGGTCCTGGCTTATGGCGAGCACCGCCGGAATCGAGTCGAGCGCGAAGAGCAAGTCGGTGGTCTCGACGACCACCAGCACCAGGAACAGCGGCGTCACCTTCAGCCAGCGCCCCTCGCGGAGGAAGAACCGGTTGCCCGAGTCGGCCTGGGCGACGGGAAGAAAGCGGCGCGCCAGCCTGAGCACCCGGTTCTGCCCGGGGTCGACGTCGGCCTCTTGCTTCGAGAAGGCCATCTTCGCCGCGGTGAAGAGCAGGAAGGCACCGAAGAGGTAGAGGAGCCAGTGGAACCTCGACACCAGCACCGCGCCGGTGACGATGAGCGTGGCGCGCATCACCAGGGCCCCGATGATGCCCCAGTACAAGAGCCGGTGCTGGTGGTGTGCCGGCACCTTGAAGTAGCCGAACACCATCAGGAAGACGAAGAGGTTGTCGACCGAGAGCGCGTACTCGACGACGTACCCGGTCACGAACGGCAGCGCGACGGTGGCGCCGTGCGTGGCCCAGAGCGCGGCGGCGAAGGCCAGCGACAGCCCCACCCAGACGCCGGTCCACCCGGCGGCGGCCCGGCCGGAAAGCACTCCTCCGCGCTGACGCACCACGCCCAGGTCGATCGCGACCAGCAGCGCGACCACGAGGTTGAAGCCCACCCAGAGCGCCGGAGTGCCCAAGCGGGGCGCAAGGTAACACCGGGCCTGGCGGGCGGCCC
>JAHFDQ010000329.1 GCA_023248915.1 Archangiaceae bacterium
GGCGTCCGAGAGCGTCAGGAGGGTGTCGGCCAGGCGGGCCGGCACTTCCTTGAAGGTCAGCCCCAGCACCCGCTGGCGCAGGCCGCGCACCCGGTCGGCGTAGCCCTTGATGACGTCGACCGCCAGCGTCGGCCGCGCCTCGAGCTGCGCGCGGAAGTCGCGCCCGTCGATGGACCAGACTTCGGCCTCGCCGGCGGCCACCGACAGCTCTTCGAGAGGGCTGCCCTCGGGGCGGAAGAGCTCTCCGAAAAGGTCGCCCGGCCGCAGAATCGACACCACCGACCGGGTGCCGGCCTTGCCCAGCCGCATCAGCCGCACCCGGCCCGTCTTCAAGAGGTACACCCGGTCGGCCGTGTCGCCGGGCCGGTAGATGACGGCGTTGTGCGGAAACGTCTCGACCTTGAAGTAGCCCTTGAAGTCGAGCAGGTCCTGCCCCGGGGCGAGGGTGTTGGCCGTCACCATCATTCCGGAGCTGGAGGTGTGCAGGGGGGCTACGACGGACGAACCAATGGGGCCCAGGGGGCGATTGAAGCCGTGCATTCTGGTGACTCCTTGAAAGGTGTGCACGGCGCCTTTCCAACTTATGTGCCACCTTTCCCCTCAGAGGGCGCTTTTCGAACACCTTGGAATCACGGGCGTGGTGACACTTCGAGTGAAGTTAAGTGCCCGATTGTTCGGTATCCCGCACAAAACGTTCAAACGTTTCGTTGCGAGTGAACGTTTCGTTCAATCGGACCAGCTAGTGTGCTCTGCGCGACAGTGTTGGGCGCTAGACTTTCTCAGGTCCAGACACTGATCCGGCGGCGTACTTCTGCAGCTTGCGCTCGAGGGTCGGTCGACTGATTCCGAGGACTTGGCAGGCCTTGCCCTTGTGCCCGCCGGTCGCGGCCAGCGCGCGAAGTATCAATATGCGCTCGGCTTCCTCGAGCGTGGGCAGAGTCGCGGGGTCTGCCTCGCCGCCGGCGCCGTCGAGCCACCGCGGCAAGTCGCTGGCCGCCGCGGCCGCGGTTCCGCCCTCGGGCTCGAGCTTGGGCAGGTCGTCGGGGACCAGCACCTCGCCCGGCGACCGGACCACCGCGTTGGTGAGCACGTTCTCGAGCTCGCGCACGTTGCCGCGCCAGGACAGCCGGGTGAGGTGTTCCATCACCTCGGGCGGCACCCGCACCACGCGCTTGTGCACCTTCTCGTTGATGCGTTCGAGCAGGTGGCGCACCAAGAGCGGAATGTCCTCGCGCCGCTCGCGCAGCGGCGGAATCTCGAGCCGGACCACCGTCAGGCGCTGGTACAAGTCCTCCCGAAAGCGGCCCGCGGCGACCTCTGCCGACAGGTCGCGGTGGGTGGCGGCGATCACCCGCGCGCGCACCGCGATGCGCTTGACGCCCCCGACGCGCTCGAACTCGCGCTCTTGGAGCACGCGCAAGAGCTTCGACTGCAGCATCAGCGACATGTCGCCGATCTCGTCTAGGAAGACGCTGCCTTCCTCGGCGAGCTCGAACTTTCCCAGCTTGATGGCGACCGCCCCGGTGAACGCGCCCTTCTCGTGGCCGAACAGCTCGCTCTCGAGCAGAGTGTCGACGATGGCCGAGCAGTTGATGCCGATGAACGGTTGCAAGGTGTCGTTCGAGTAGTTGTGCACCACCCGGGCGATCAGCTCTTTGCCCGACCCCGACTCGCCGGTGATCAGCACGGTGGCGCGCGGCGCGGCCGAAACTTTGCCGATTTCCTTCACCAGCCGCTGCATGCCGGGGCTGTTGCCGACGATGTCGCCCAGCCGCGCCGGGCTGGCCTCGATCGCCCCCGACTCGGCCCGCCGCGACATCTGGCGCACCTGCAGCGCCCGCGCCACCACCAGGTCGAGCGAAGCCGGATCGGGAAACGGCTTGTGGATGTAGTCGAAGGCGCCCAGCTTCATCGCCCGGATGGTGGTCTCCATGTCGTGGAAGGCGGTGACGATGAGAATGGGCGCGTCGCCGCAAATCGACTTGAGCTCTTCGATGATCTCCAGCCCGGTCCGGTCGGGCAGCATCATGTCCAGGATGACGAGCGAGGGGCGCACGTCCTGCGCGACCTTGAGCGCCCCCGCCGCGTTGGTCGCCGTGGCCACGTTGAAGCGCGCGGCGCCCGCTTCCTCGGTGTCCTCGAAGTGCATCTTCAAGGACTCGAGCAGGGACAGGTCGTCGTCGACGATGAGCAGGGTTTCCATGGAAGGCTTCAGGCCGGGAACGACAGCGTATACACCGTCCCACCCGAGGCGCTCGCGTCGGCGCTCACCGAGCCGCCGTGCGCCGCCATCACCCGGGCCAGGGTCGCCAAGGACAGGCCGGCCCCCCGCGACAAGAGGTTCGCGAAGGGCTCGAAGGCCCGGGCCCGCTCTTCCTGCGGCAGGGTGGCCGACGGGTCGTCGATGCGCACCTGGCAGCCCTCGCCCCGAGGTTCCAGGTGCACGTTCAGGGCCGACCCCTCGGGCTGCCCCGAGGCCACGTTGAGGAAGAGCTGGGCGAGCACCGGGCGCAGCCGGGCCGTGTCGGCGCGAATGCGGGCGACCGCCGCGGGCGAGGCCGTCTCGACGTGAAGCTGGGTGCGGCGTTCGGTCAGCTCGAGCTCGATGAGCGCCGCGGCTTCCTGCACCAGCGAGCGCAGCGGCACCGTGTCGAGCGCGGGCGGCGCGTCCTTCCCGTACTCGGACAAGAGCCACAAGAGGCGCTCGAGCGTCCGCACCTCGCGGTTGGCGATGACCAGCCGGCGCTGGTCGCGGTCGGACAGCGAGGTGTTCCGCGCCAGCGTCTGCACCGCCATCTTCACCGACGAGAGCGGGTTGCGCATCTCGTGCGACAGCGAGGACGCGAGTGGGGAAATCTGCACCGGGGGCGCCCCGGCGAGCACCTTGTCGAGATCGATGACCGAGGCGCGCACCCGCTCGCCGGTCACGTCGCAGCTCACCCGCAGCCAGCCGGCTTCCTCGCCGCGCCGCCGCCGGACGAAGGTAGTCGTCTCGCCCCGGTGCGCGCGGGCGTCGAGGTCCTGCCCCTGAGCCGCGGCGATACCGAGCGCCTCGTGCATCGGCGCGCCGAGGAGATCGGCCGGCTGGGCGCCCAGGACTCCGGCGCAATCTCCGGCCGCGTGCACAACCTTCAGATCGGCCGACCAGGCCAGGACCGCGACGTCGGGGACGGTCTCGCGCATGCGCTGGGCCCGGGTTCTACCTCATTGCTTCTAGTTCCGTTCACTCCGAGCGCAGTCGAGTGGCCCTCGACTACGGGCCTGCGGCCCTACGGCCAGGCTGAACGAGCTGACCATCGCCGGACGCCCAACAGGACGAAGGCCAGCGCGGCGAGCGAGAGCTCGAGCCCTCCCGCCCCCTGGCAGCCGCAGCCTCCGCCCGAGAACGAGTAGCCTGGGTGGGGCTGGACGGACCAGTCTCGGCGGGCCGTGCCCACGTTGCCGGCAGCGTCGGTGCCCCGGACGTCGAGCCAGTGCTGCCCCGCGGCGAGCCCGGCGAAGTCGACGGTGGACGCGCACGGCGCGAAGGGCACGCCGTCGAGGCTGCACTCGAACGACACCGTCGCTTCGCTCGCGGCCAAGGTGAAGTGGGCGTTCCCGTCAGAAGGCTCGCCGGTGATGGTGACGGTCGGCGCGACGGTGTCGACGGTGAAATGCACGGCCGCTGACGGCGGGCCCGTCACCCCCGACGAGGTAGCGGTGGCGTTGACCGAGTGCGGGCCGTCCGCGAGCGCGGGCCCGGCCGCGCAGGTCCAGGCGCCCTGGGAATCGGCCACGACGCCGCACAGCGCGCCGGTCCCTTCGTTCACTTCAATCGCCGACCCCGGGGCGGCCGTCCCGGCGAAGGTAGGCGTCGAGTCGTTCGTCAGGGTGTCGTCGACCGGGGCGGTCATCGTGGGGGCGCCCAGCGTCAGGGTGAAGGAAACCGGCGCCGAAGTCGCCGAGGGGTTTCCGGCCACGTCGGTGGTGTACGCAGTGGCGACGTGCACCCCCAGGGCCACCGCGGCGGCCGGCTGGCACTGGAACAGCCCCGCGGCGTCGGTGGTGGCCTGGCAGCGCGGCAGCGCATCGACCGAGACGGTGACGGTGCTGGCGGGTTCGGCGGCCCCCGCGAAGGTCGGGAAGATGTCCGTCGAACTCGAGCCGTCGGCGGGCTGCGTCAGGGTCGGCGCCGCCGGAGCCACCGTGTCGATGTCGAAGTTGTTCGCAGCGGACGGCGGTGAGGCATTGCCCGCGGCGTCGGTGGCGGTGGCGGACACGGCGTGGCCGCCCTGCGCCAGCGTGCCGGGGCCGATGCACGTCCAGGCGCCCAACGCGTCGGCGGTCGCCGTGCAGAAGGCAGCGCCGTCGAGCGTCACCGCGACGCGCGCGCCGGGCTCGGCCGTGCCCGAGACGGTGGGCGTCGTTCCGGCGCGGCCGCCATTCGCGGGCTGCAACACCGTGGGAGCGGCCGGCGCCACCGTGTCGACGGTGAAGGCGTGCGCGCTCGAGTTGGCCGAATCGCCCGCCACGTTGGCGGTGGCCGAGTGGGCGCCCTCCGAAAGCGCCGTCGCCGGCGTGCAGGCCCAGGCGCCCGAGACCGTCGCGGTGGCGGTACAGACGATCGCGCCGTCGACGCGGGCCTCGACGCTGTCTCCGGGGCTCGCCGTGCCCGAGACCGAGGGAGACGCCTGGCTGATGAGCGCGGCGTCGAGCGGCGTCAGCAGCACCGGCGCGGCGCCGGCGGTCGCGACGACGAAGTGGCTGACGGCCGACGGGGGCGAGGCGTTGCCGGCCCGGTCCGTGGCTTGGGCCGCCACGGTGTGCGGGCCCAGGGCCAGCGGCGAGGTCAGGGCGAGAAACCAAGCGCCGGCCGCGTCGGCGACGGCGGTTCCGGCCGCGGCGCCGTCCACCGTGACGGTCACCGTGGCGAAGGGTTCGGCGGTGCCGAGGACGGTGGGTTGGGTGTCGGGCGTGGCGGAACCGTCGGCCGGACCCGTCACGACGGGCGCGAACGGGGCGGCGGTGTCCACCTGGAAGCTGACGGTGTTGGACGTGCGGAAGCCCGCATCTGCCGCCGGCATCGTCGCAAAGGCGGTGTGCGCCCCGTCCGTCAGGGGCGCGGCCGGATTGCAGGTGAAGTCCCCCGCGCCGTCTGCGGTCGCGGTGCACGACAGCACGCCGTCCACCTGCACCGTAACCACCGCGCCCGCGGGGGCCGTGCCGGCGATGGCCGGGACAGCGCTGGCCACCCAGGCATTGTCCGCGGGCGAGCTGACCAGCGGGGCGCCGGTCGCCGTGTCCACGGTGAAGATGTTGTCGGCCGAGGGCAGCGACACGTTGCCGGCCGCGTCGGCGGCGGACGCCGAGACGGCATGAAGGCCGTCGGCGAGCGGGACGGTGACGGCGAAGGTCCAGCTACCGGTGGGGCCCGCCGTGGCGGTGCCCGCGGGCGCGCCGTCGATCAGCACCGTGACGACCGAGTCGGGCTCGGCGTTTCCGGTGACGTTGGGCGTCGCGGTCGGCGAGAGGCTGCCGTCGGCCGGCCCGATGACGTCGGGCGTGGTGGGTGGCACGGTGTCGACGGTGAACTGCACCGGGGTGCTCTCGGGCGACGCGCCGGCCAGGTTCGTCGCCGAGGCGGTCGCGACGTGGACGCCGTCGGTGAGGCCGGTCGAGGGCGCGCAGCCGAAACCGCCGTCGGTCGCCGCGAGCGCGGTGCAGCCGGGTTGCCCGTCCACAGTCACTGCGACCGTGCTGTCCGGTTCGGCGGTGCCGGCGAACTGAGGCGACGAGTTCGGGGTGGTGCTGCCGTCGGCGGGCGAGGTGAGGCTGGGGGCGGGGGGCAGCGCTATGACCGCCGAGAAGGCCCTTGTCGCCGAGGCCGCCGACGAGTTGCCGGCGGCGTCGGTGGCCTGGACGGCCGCGGTGTGCCCGCCGGGCGGCAGCGGCGCCGGGGGGGTGAACGTCCAGGCCCCCGTGCCGTCCGCAATCACCGTGTCCACAGCCACGCCGTCGAGGAAGACCGTGACGGTGGCCCCCGGTTCAGCCGTGCCGGCGAGCGCCTCAGTGCTGCCGAGGATGGCCCCCTCGGCCGGGGTGACGATGACCGGGACCGCCGGGGTCACGGTGTCCACGGTGAAGGCGACGACCGTTGGCGGCGAGTCGCGGCCCGCGCCGTCGGTCGCCAGGGCGACGAGCGCGTGCGGCCCTTCGGACAGCGAAGCCGGTAGCGTGAACGAGAACGAGCCCGCGGCGTCGGGAATCGCCGTGCCGATCGGCGACCCGTCGAGGGTGAAGGACACCGTGCTGCCGGCCTCGGCGCTTCCGCTGACGGGCGGCGACACCAGGTTGGTGAAGCTGCCGTCTGCTGGAGCATCGACGACCGGCGCGGCCGGGGCCGTCGCGTCCACCGTGAAGGAATTAGTCGTCGACTGGGGCGACGCGTTGCCTGCGGCGTCGGTCGCCGTGGCCCATACCTGGTGCGAGCCGTCGCCGAGCGACACCGGGGGCGTGAAGCTGAACTGGCCCGACCCGTTCGCCGTCACCGTGCCGGCCAGGCTCGCGTCGAGGTACACCGACACCTTGCTGTCGGCTTCCGCAGTGCCGGTCACCGCCGGTGTCGAGTTAGTGGTGACGCTGGCGTCTGCGGGCGCGGCCACCGTCGGCGCCGCCGGAGGAATGGAGTCGACGGTGAAAGCGAGGGGACCGGTGGCCGGAGAGGTGTTTCCGGCGGCGTCCTTGGCAGAGACCGACACGAAGTGCGGCCCGTCGGGCAGCGACGTCGCCGAGGCGAAGGAGAAGTTGCCCGCGCCGTCGGCGATGGCGGTGCCTGCCAGGACGCCGTCGAAGGACACCGTCACGACCAGGTTGGCCTCGGTGGTCCCGGTGACTGGCGGAGTTCCCGGAGTGCTCGCTCCGGCAGTCGGCGACGATAGCACCGGGCTCGCAGGGGGCGTGGCGTCGACGGAGAAGGTGAAGGTGGCGGACGTGGCCGAGACGTTTCCGGCCGCGTCGGTGGCGGTGGCGCGCACGGTGTGGCTCGACTCGGACAGCGGCGCCGACGGCGTGAAGGTGAAGGCCCCGGCGCCATTGGCGGTGGCAGTGCCGGCCAACACCCCGTCGAGGTAGACGGAAACGGTGGAGTTGGCATCGGCCGAACC
>JAHFDQ010000330.1 GCA_023248915.1 Archangiaceae bacterium
GATGGCGGCGAAGCGGACGCCCGACTTCGTGCCGCTGTGCCACCCCATCGCGCTTTCCGCGGTCGAGGCCGAGGTCCGGCCGGTGCTCATCGGCGTCGAGATTCGGGTCGAGGCGAAGACGGTAGACCGCACCGGCGTCGAGATGGAAGCGCTGACCGGTGCGTGCGCGGCGGCGCTCACGGTCTACGACATGCTGAAGTCTCTCGACCGGGGCATGGTCATCGAGAACGTGCAGCTCGACCACAAGAGTGGCGGCCGCACCGGCACCTGGGACCGTGCCTCGGCCCCGCCGCCGATTCCGGCTCCGCCGAGAAAGCGCGCGAGCCCGCGGCGGCGCACGCGCAGCTAGCTCTGGCACGCCTTTGTCAACAGTAAGGGTTCATATATGATACCCTAATGCGTTACCGGGTTTCATAGATAGGCCCTACCATGCGCTCCGCCGTCCTCGATGTCCTGCCGCAGAATGTCCGACGCTCACTCGCGAAGTTCGGGAAGGACCTTGGCCTGGCCCGGCGAAAGCGCGGCTTGACCGTCCTGATGATGGCCGAGCGCCTTGCCGTCTCGAAGGGCACCTACCTACGTGCTGAGAAGGGCGACCCGAGGGTGTCGCTGGGCGTCTACGCCATGGCGCTGTTCGTCCTAGGGTTTGGCGAGGCCTTCGGCGACCTCTTGGACGCGAGCCGCGACGAGCAGGGGCTGCTGCTCGACGCCGAACGCCTGCCCAAGCGGGTGCGGGTGAAGAGGGAACCGAGCCCCCTATGAGGCGTACCCTGCGCGTCTACCTGGGCGAGCAACCGCGGCAGCTGGGGACGCTGCGCTACGACACGGACGGGGCTCGCGAAAGCGCGTCGTTCGACTATGACCCGACGTGGCTCGCGACGAAGGACCGCTTCGCGATCGAACCGGGCCTGCCGCTCGTGGTCGGCGCACAGTTCCACCGAAAGGCTCACGACGGGTCCGTATTCCACGCCGCGATCGCCGACTCCGAGCCAGACGGCTGGGGGCGCCGCGTCATCTTGCGCGACCACGCCAAGCGAAGGGCGCGGGTGCGCCGCGCGGGCAGGCAGGTCGACAGCAAACCGCTCGACGCGCTCGACTTCCTTCTCGCGGTCGATGACTTCAGCCGCGTTGGGGCGCTCCGCTTCCAGGACGCGGACGGCGTCTTCCAGCGCGCGTCTGAGCCGGGCCGCCGCACGGCCCCGCTCCTCGTCGAGCTCGAGCACCTGCTCGCCGCCACGCGCGCGGTCGAGACCCACACCGAGAGCGCCGCCGACCTCGAGTACCTCCGCGGCCGCGGGACTTCGCTCGGGGGCATGCGGCCGAAGTGCACCGTCGTCGACGACGCCGGGCGCCTGTCGATCGGCAAGTTTCCCAGCGTCACCGACGAGCGGCCGGTGACGAAGGGCGAAGTCCTGGCGATGAAATTGGCAGCGGCGGCCGGCATCAGGGTCGCGGAAGCGAAACTGGTCGTGAGCGACCGGACTCCGGTCGCCGTCATCCGGCGCTTTGACCGAAGCCCCAAGGGCGAACGGCTGCCGTTCATCTCGGCCGCCACCCTGCTCGGGGTCGAACACGGCGACCCAGATCAGCACACCTACACCGAGATCGTGGACGCCCTGCGCGTTCACGGCGCCGCGGCGCAGACCGACATCGAAGAACTGTGGCGCCGCGTCGCGTTCTCGGTCCTCATCACGAACGTCGATGATCACCTGCGGAACCACGGCTTCCTGCACGTCGAACGTGGGAAGTGGCGGCTCTCACCCGCCTTCGATCTCAACCCGTTTCCCGACCGGGCCCGCGAGCTGAAGACCTGGATATCCGAGGAAGCCGGCCCGGAGGCGACGGTCGATTCGGTGCTGTCCGTCGCGCCGTACTTTCGAATCGCGTACAGGCGCGCCAAGGAAGTCCTGGCCGACGTCGAGACGGCGGTGAAGGGGTGGCGAAGACTGGGCCGAACAATCGGCATGACGTCCGCCGAGCTCGACCAGTTCGCAGACGCCTTCGAGCACTCCGAGCGCTTGTGACGCGCCCCCGTGCCGGGCCTCGCCCCCGGCTTCAGGTCAGCGCGTGACGGCGCCCAGGTCGACGAACGCTTGGTCCACCATCACCACGAACGGCCGTTCCTCGAAGCGCAGGCCGCCCGCCCCGTCGTGCTCGATCAGCTCGAGCTTGCCCATGCCGTAGCCCATCGGACCCCGCGAGTAGTAGTGGGCCTTCAGGGTGTAAGGGTAGGCGCGCCTGGCCTTGGGCAGCCGAATGGTGAAGCACTCGGGCCCGTAGCCGGTGGTGACGTCGGCGTACAGGTCGCCGCCCGACGCCAGGTGCTTCCGGCTGTAGAAGGCGTGGCCCTTACGGCCGTCGAAGATGTGGAAGTCGACGTCGTTGGCGTCGGTTTCCCAGGTGAGGACGAATCGCAGCGACGGCTCGTCCTCGGCGACGCCGCCCACCTTCGCCAGGCGTTCGCGCACCTCCGGGGCCGCCCCGGGTGCGGCCTTCATCCACGCCGCGGCGATGAGCCCCGCGTCTTCCCTGAGAATCTGTTCGGCGCCCAGGAAGCGCCCGCTCGGGTAGGTCTGGGCGAGGCCCTTCGAGATGGCCTCAAACGCCTTTGCGGGTTGGCCGAGCCGCAAGAGGGCGAAGGCCAGCATCCGGTGGCTGGCGGGATGGTCCGGGCGCTGTTCGGCCGCCTTGGCGAAGTCGTCGGCCGCGAGCGCGAGCCCCACGTTGTCCTTCAGGCGCTCGAGCCTGCCGCCGGCGAAGCGCCGCAAGTCGGCCCGGGCGGGGAACAGGTCGATGAGCGAGCCGTAGGCGCGCGCGGCGCGGTCGAGGTCGCCCGACGCTTCGCAGGCTTCGCCTAAGGCCACCAGCGCCAGCACGTCGCCCAGCGCCTCTTCGCGCCAGCCCAGCGCCACCTCGAGCGCCTTCTGCGCTTGCTTGGCCCTCAGCGCGTCCATCACCTGCTTGAACTTGCCTTCGTAGGGTTCTTTCGACGGCGGCAGGTTGTCGTTCGCGGCGTCGCCTACCAGCCCGAGGCGTTCTTCCCTCGACACGAAGCCGCTCGGTTCGGGGGCGTTCCGCCTCTGCGAGCGTTGGCGCGAAGGCGGAGGCGGCATCGCCGGCGCCTGGGACGGGCGAGGCGCGGGCGCCGACGGAGCCGCCATGCCCATCGACGACTCGGACGCCACCGAGGGAGCCGCGCCGCCGATCGACAACGCCTCGTCGCTCGCGGCGCGAGGTTCCGGGCTCGCGGCCTCTTTGGCCTCGAGCTCTGGCTCGGCCGGACGAGTCGCCGCGGGCGCCCCGCTGGATGGCTTCTCGGCGACGGAATCGTCCAAGCGGTCCGCCTTCATCATCTTCTTCGCGCCCTGGCCCTTCATCGAGGCGCTCGGGGCTGGCGGCTGGTTCATCGCGACGGCAAGCGTCTCGGGGCCGCGGTGCATGAGGGTCAACCGGCCGTCCTGCACGGTGAGGATGTCGGCCAGCGCCTTCCGGTCGATGTGGAAGCGCGCGTAGTCCGCCTCGGTTTCCAACACCAGGAGCGCGGTGTACGGCGAGAGCACCCGGTGCTTCACCGAAAGCGCGATGATCTCCTCGCGAATCTGCTGTTTCTGGCCGGGCCCGTCGGCCACCCGGTCTTGCCGGTCGAGCAGCGCCTCGATTCTCGCCTGCGCCCAGGCCCGCTCGAGGAGCGGCCGCTCTGCCGCGGCGAAGCCCTTGGACAGGTCGACCGCCACCCCGCCCACCGTCAAGCTCGGCGTCGCGTCCGCGGAAGGAAGCTCGATCACCACCACGGCCTCGTCGCCGGCCTGGGCGCCCTCGAGGACTTCCGGCCACACCAGCTTCGCGCCTGCCGCGGCCACCGGCACCTTCGCCACCGTCGCCTCGGACAGCCTTCTCACCAGCACTCCGACGTCGGCGTCGCCGTCGAACACGGCGCCCGCGCTCGGCAGCCGGGCCGTGGCGAGCCGCTTCAGCATCGCCTCGTCCCTGATGCCGCCAACCGCGACGGCGTCGAGTCGCTGCACCCCCACGTCGCGCAATCGAGCCACCGCGGCGAGCAGTTGGTCGCCCTCGACGTCGCCGGCGGTGAAGACTCCGTCGCTGACCAGCACCACCCGGTCGCGCGGCGTCTTCTTGCCCCGTTCGAGCGCCCAGGCGAGCGCCTTCGACGCGTCGCTCGCCCCGAGCGCCCGCCGGTCCTTCAGCGCCTTCAACTGCGCGGCGCCAAAGCCGCTCGCCGGTCCGTCGTGCACCAACTGCACACTCTGGTCGAAGGCGGCCACGGTGAGCGGCAGCGCCGGGTTGGCCGCCGCCAGGCGTTCGACCAGGTTCTTCACCAGCGACAGCTGCGACGAATACCCGAGCGCGCGTGAAGCGCTCGAGTCCACCAAGAGGAGCATCGAGCCCGGCGGCTGCGGCTTCGACGCGGCCACGGCCTTCACCCGCGTCACCACGTAGGGGCCCGAGCGCAGGCCGGCGCTTCCGCCGCGCGGGGGCTGCACCGAGACGTCCTTGTCCGGCACGAAGCGCGACTTGGCCAGCTTCGCGAGCGAGACGCCTCCAGACCGGACCTCGACGTCGAGCTTCGCCACCTCGGGCAGCCCCTTCAAGGGCAGCACGTAGGGGGCGTCGCCGGCATTGAGGCTGTGCGACCAGGACACGACGAGCTCCTTCTTGCCGCGGGCGGGAATTGGGAAGACGCGCGCCGAGAACTCGTTCCCCGCCGCCTGCTCGAGCAGCGCCGGGTCCTGGCGACGGTGCAAGAAGTCCTCGTAGGCGCGGCGCGCCGCCTGCTTCTCGACCAGCTCGCCTTCCTGCCAGCGGCCGTCGAGCTTCATGGCGAAGCGGCTCAGGGTGGCTCCCTGCGGTAGCGTCACTCTGAACTGGCCCTCGATGACGCGGTCTTGCGGGTTCTCGAAGACGAGGGTGAGCTCGGTGAAGGCGAGCGGGTCGGCCACCACCGCCCGGGCGGTGTACTCGACCAGCTTCAGGCCGGTGCCGTCCGAGGCGGTGAGGCTGACCGGCGCGTCTTCGGCGAGGGCGGCGGCGCTGCACAGCGTGGCGGCGAGAAAGAGGTGGCGGGTCATTCGGACTCCAGGTGATTTCGTTCCGCGGCAGCAGACCACGAGGCTCGAGGGCCGCCCAGCGACTTCGCGCGTGTCGCTCAGCGCTCGGAGTTGAGCCGCTCGAACAGGAATGCCACCAGCACCAGCGAGTGGGTGATGGCGCCTTCCCTGACCAGCCCCGGCAGGCGGTCGCGGTCGACGAGCTCGACGGCGATGTCCTCGGCCGCGTCGGGGTGGGGAAGGCCCACGCGGACGCAGTCCTCGGCCAGGAAGCTCCAGGTGCGGTTGGCCTGGAGGGCGGGGTTGGGGTGGCACGAGCCCAGCGCCACCACCCGGCCCGGGCGGTAGCCGGTCTCTTCCTCGAGCTCGCGCGCGGCGCTGACCTCGGGCGCTTCGCCCGGTTCGGTCATTCCGCCCGGAATCTCGAGCGTCTCGTCCCACACCCCGAAGCGGAACTGGCGGATGAGGACGACCTTCCCCTCGCGAGTCACCGGGATGATGTTCACCCAGTCGGGGGCTTCGATGAGGACGCGGGGGTGCTCGGTGCCGTCGCGCGGGTCGGCGACCTTCACCTCGCGTACCTTGAGGACGTGGTAGTCGGTGGCAGGCCCCTCGGACAGGCGGCGCCAGGGGAGAATGGGCCGGGCGCTCATCGCACCCCCGGGCCGGGGGCGCGGCGGCGGCCCAATTCGGCCCGGAACGCCATCTGCGCCGAGAGCAGCCCGGCGAGGATTCCGTCTTCGTAGTCGAACGACGGGTGGGCCTTGAGCGCTGGGTAGTCGTTGGGGTTCAGCACGTCTTCCGAGCTGATGTGCGGCACGGCTTCGCGGGCCAGCCGCAGCACCTTCTCGCGCTGCTGGCGAATCATCTGGTCGAAGAGCGCGAGGGCGGCCTGCTCTATCGGTTGGGCGACGTCGGACGTGGAAGGGGTCACGCCGGCGAGTCCTATCGCGCCGGGGCTCCGTGCGCCACGGAAGGGGCAGGGCAGGGGCCCGTGAAATCCGGCCCCAGGGGCGTTACACAAGCCGAATGGAAAACCTCATCGAGGACGACGCGGGCATTCGTCAGCTCTTGTCCCGGACGAAGCGCGTGGCGGTGCTCGGCATCAAGACCGAGCAGCAAGCCGGCCAGGCCGCCTTCTACGTGGCCGAGTACCTGGTGAGCGCCGGGCTCGAGGTGGTGCCGGTGCCGGTCTACTTCCCCGAGGTGAAGGAGATTCTCGGTCGGCCCGTGTACCGCCGGCTCACCGACGTGCCGGGCGAAATCGACCTGGTGGACGTCTTCCGGAAACCGTCCGACATCGACGCGCACCTGCCGGACCTCTTGGCGAAGAAGCCGAAGGCGGTCTGGTTTCAGTCGGGCATTCGAAACGACGCCGCGGCCGAGGCGTTGGCCAAGGCCGGCATTCAGGTGGTGCAGGACCGCTGCCTGATGGTCGAGTACCGGAAGCAAAAGCGCGGCGACTGAAGCCGCCTACGGTTCGTCCGCCCCCGCCGAGGGTGTCGCCGGCCGTGCCTGGCCGTCGATGTCGGTGGGAGGGTACGCGGACGGGTCGCCCTTGCCCTTGGCCACGGTGTCCGAGGCGCTGAGGTGGTAGTCGGGGACCTGGCCGTTCTGGTAGCCGGGGTTTGGCGTCGGCCCGACGAAGGCTGGGCTTCCGGTAGTCGCATTCGTCCCGCAAGTCGACGACCCCGGAATGAAGACGTTGTGCGAGTACGAGGCGTACCCCACGCAGGAAGTGCCGAGGATGTTGCCGGTCACCTGGGCCGACGCTCCGGCGCCGAGGGTGACGCTGGCGTTCATCGCCAGCCACCCCAGGATGGTGTTGTACCGGATGAGGTTCGTCCCTCCGAGCGCGTCGCCGGTGCCCAGCAGGTTCACCGCCGCCCCCGGGGTAATCACGTCCTGGAAGAAGTTGTTCTCGATCACCAGGTCGTCGAGGGTGTCGCGAAACGGGCGGGCCATGATGTTGCTCGTCGCGCAGTTGTAGAAGCGCGAGTTCTTGATGGTGATGGCGTGGCCGGAAAGTATCTGCAGGCAGTCGACGTGGCGCCCAGCCGTCGG
>JAHFDQ010000331.1 GCA_023248915.1 Archangiaceae bacterium
CCGCTGCATCCTGACCGAAAACGTGCGCAGGTTCGCCGCGGAGGCGAGCCATGGCACGCAAGCGGACGACGGCGCTGCGAATTCGACGGGGCGGGTGGCGGCAGTGGACGGCCGCAGAGGCGCGGCTGGAACTGAAAGCATGGAAGGCCAGCGGCCTGCTGCTGGGGACTTTCGCCCGGCGACGGGGTCTGAACGGCACCCGGCTGCGGTGGTGGGTGAAGCGTCTGGGCGACTGGGACGGCGACCCGTTGCCAGCACAAGCGCTGGCCTTCGTCCCCGCGGTGGTGCGTGAAGCCCCCGAGGGCGAAGCCGCGAGCAGCACCACGCCGGTGACGGTGCGGTTTCCGGGCGGGGTAGTGGTGGAGGTGGCGAACCCGGCGTCAGTGTCGTCGGAGTGGCTGACGGCGCTGGTGAGTGGGATGTCGAGGGCCGGGTAGTGCTTCTGCTTTCGCGCGCTGTGCGCGTCTTCGTGGCGACGGCCCCGTGCAACCTGCACAGGTCCTTCGACGGCTTGATGAACGAAGTCCGCGCGGTGTTGGCGAAGGACCCGCTGAGCGGCCACGTCTTCGTCTTCCTCAATCGCCGGAAGACGCAGGTGAAGTTGCTGCTGTGGACGCGCGGGGGCTTCACCATTCTGCACAAGCGCTTGGAGCAAGGCACCTTCACCTTCCCGCGGCAGGTGACGGAGACGGCCACCAGCGTCGCGGTGGATGTGCACGAGCTGTCGATGCTGCTGGAGGGCATCGACGTGACGAAGGCGCGCACCTCTGCGCGCTGGGAGCCGCCGCACGCGCCCGTCGGCTGAACTCCGAACTATTTTCACTTTCTTCGCTGGAGGACGGATCGACCGCGGCGCGCTGCCGATAATGCAGAGGTGAATTCCGCGCAGGCAGCCGACACGGAAACCAACAAGGGCCAGCGCCGAGGGCCGGTGCTGAAGGTGTTGGGCGAGTTGCTGGCGGAGGGGCGCACCGAGGAGGTGGTGGCCCTCGTCGCGAAGCTGGTGTCGCGGAACTCCGAGCTGGAGCGGCTGCTGGCGAACGCGAAGTCGAGCGGCAAGAAGAACGAGGGGGTGTCCACGGCGCAGTTGGTGCTGCTGCTCGGTGGGCTGGCCCCGGAGTCCAATGCCACCCTCGCGGACGTCGACGCGAAGCTGCGCGCGTCGTCGGGCATCGACGAGAAGCAGCGGCAGGACGAGTTGGCCGCCGCCGCGCCGAAGAGGAAGCGGGAGGCGCCGGCGCGCAGGCCCATCCCGGAAGGCCTGCGGCGCGTCGAGAACGTCATTCAGGTGCCCGCGGAGGAACGGCCCTGTCCGCTGTGCGGTGGCGAGAGGGAGTGCATCGGCCACGACGTCAGCGCTGTCATCGACATGCTGCCGGCGGAAGTCATCATCCGGCTCGACAAGCGCGAGAAGCTGGCGTGCCGCCCGTGCGAGGGCGAGCTGGTGCGCGCGCCGCTGGGTGACAAGGTGGTGCCGGGCGGGAAGATGGGCACCACACTGGTAGCGCAGTTGCTGGTGGACAAGTACTACGACGGGCTGCCCCTCAGCCGGCAGATGGAACGCTTCGAGAGGCTGGGCCTCGAAGTGGCCATCTCCACTCTGGCCGACCAGGTGGGGTGGGCGGCGGAGGCGCTGCAACCTCTGTGGCGCTTGGCCAAGGCACAGGTGCTGCGGGCCCCCGTCATGCACCTCGATGGGACGTCGCTGTCGGTGCTGGACAAGGACGTCGCCAGCGGCATCCGCCTCGGCAGCCTCTGGGGCTACGTGGGCACCGACTTCCGTGGCGCCGAGAAGGTGCACACCGCGCTCTACCTCTACAATTCAACGGGGAAGAAGAACGGGCAGCGCGAGGGCGAGCTGGGCCCCGAGGACGTGTTGAACCTGCGCACCGGCTACGCGGTGGCTGACGCCTCGGGCCTCTTCGACGCGTCCTTCAAGCGGAAGGAGCTCATCGAGTGCGGCTGCAACATGCACTCGAGACGCCGGCTGACTGAGTGCCTCGACGCGGGCGACACGCGCGCGGCGTTGCCGCTCGCCGCCTACAAGAAGCTGTACGACATCGAGAAGGAATTCAAAGACTCCTCCGTCGAAGAGAGACGGCTGGCGCGGCAGGCGCGCAGCAAACCCGTCTTCGACGACTTGATGGCCTGGGTGCTGGCCCACAGGCCGTATGAGCCCCCGGCAACGGGCATGGGCAAGGCCATCGGCTACCTCTACAACCACCGGGCGGCGCTGCGGCGCTTCCTCGACGACGGCGTCATCCCCATCGACAACGGCGTCGTCGAGCGGCTGCACGTCCGGACCGCCCTCACGAGGAAAAATTTCTTGTTCGCGGGCAGTGACGCCGGCGCTGAGCGGGCCGCCGTCGTGTACACCGTGCTGGGTTGCTGCAAGCTGGCGAAGGTGGACCCGGTCAAGTACCTCGCCGACGTCCTGCCGCGCCTGGCGACGCGCCGGGTGCGGCTGTGCGACATGCCTGCCTTACTGCCAGCAACCTGGAAGGCCGGCCACCCCGAGGCGGTGCTTCCGGGCGTCGACGCGGACGCGAAGGCGGCCTGACGTCCGCGCTGACTTCCCCCCGCTGCCTTGCGTATGGTGGGACTCCGCCATGGCAGGCACCAACGCGAGGCCGCTCTCCTTCTGCATTTCCGGCCAGCAGCTCGAGCTGCTGAGGAAGCTCGACTACCCGTGCTCGGAAAAGGTGTTGGAGTCGGCCACCTTCCTCGACGACGAGGGCTTCATACTCACCGGGAGCCGCAACGAGCTCGAGACCCTCGCCGGCTTCGTGGCCGGGGACGCCAACCACAGCCGCGCCGGTCGTCGCCGCGACCAGCTCTACGACATCGCTGAGGCGCTTGAGAGCGTGTTGTAGGACCGCGCCCCGCCGGCAGCGCTGACCGAGTCGGTGACGGTGAGCGGCTCGCCGAGGCGGTGAGGCGCACTGGCCAGGCGGACTGGCGCCCGCGAATGCGCGGCGGAGCCGCGAACACCCGCCCTACTCTGGCTCTGTGGTCAAGCGCTTCGCGGGGGTGCGCTCGGGCGGAGGGACACCCAGGTGGGGTGCCCCGTTCAGCTCCACGCCCAAGTTGGCGCGCGACCTTCCCGCCGCATCGAGCAGACTTAGGCTGCTCGTCCCGTCGGCAGCTACGCTCAAACCCGCGCGCAGTTTCTCTGCTGAGTCGGTCATCGACAAGGCCGGGGTCCCGTCCGGCATCACGGCCAGCCCGATGCGGGGCTTCCACGCCGCGTCAGACAACAGCAGCTTGGGCGCGCCGTCTGCAACCAGGGCCAGCGCGACACGACGTTTCCCGGTGGCATCGGACAACGCCAATGTCGGCGCGCCGGCGGGTGTCACACCCAGCCCGACGCGCACCTTCCCGGCTGCGTCGAGCAGACTCAACTGGGGTGCCCCGTCGGCAGCCATGCCGAGTCCGCCACGCGGCCTGCCGCCCGCGTCGACCAGGCTCAGCTGGAGCGCCCCATCCGGCATCACAGCAAGCACCGCGCGCGCCTTCCCCGCGGCGTCCACAACCTCGAATCCGTGGGCACGCACAACCTCCGGGACTCCTGCGGCCCCCGCGGCCGAGGCCACCCGCGGCGTCATCACAAACTGCGCGGCGAGACTGGCGACAAAGGACACGATGGCAACGGCAACGTGTGAACGGTTCATCGGTGCTCCCTCCCGCCCGCCGGTCTACACCACCGGCAGCCGCCAGTGGTCCCCGGTGATGGTCAGCGCCGCGGGGATTCATCGACATCACGTGTGCGCCAACCTCAGGACCGCTCACGCCTCGAAGGTCTCGCGCCAGGCCGCCGTCCCCCTCGGTGACGTCCAGCCCGGAGCCCGCGATGCCCGAGACCCACGCCCTCTACATTCGCACGAGCACGGCCGACCAAGACGGCCAGGCCCGCCTCCACGCCCTGCACTGGGCCGCCGAGGCGGCGGCGCGCGCCACCGCCTGAATCACAAGCTACTCCTTGAGTAACCTCCTCACTCGTTCGTAGACCCGAAGTCGATGGGCCTCCGCGTCTTCGCCCAGGTGAAGGCGCCTGTGACAGGCTGGGCAAACGGCCACCGCGTTTCCCACGGTGTCGCTTCCGCCGTCCGCCAGTCTCCGGACGTGGTGCACTTCAAGGTAGGGGCGACCGGTCTTCGTCCGAAAGGGCGCGGGCTTCGCGCATGCCTCGCATATGCCGCCGGCTTCCTGGAGTACGTACGCGGCTACCTCAGGAAGGCGCTCAGGAGCTTCGGACGCCTTGGTGGCCTTCTTCTTGGGCATTCTTGACCCAACCGGCTTCTGGATCTTGCCCGCGCCGAGGAGCGCATCAGCTCGGGCAGCGACCTCCTCGGCGTCGGCGGAGGGCGCCACCGCGTCGGCCCTTGCCAGCTCGGCCTTCAGCACGTCCTTGAGCAGCGCCTGGCTGTTCAGGGCCGGCACCAGGCCAGTGAGCCAGGGCCGGCCGAGTTCCTGAAGCACCGCGCTGACGTTCATGAACTTGCGCTCGACGGCCTTGGCGCTCCTCACCGACAACGGGCCAGCGACCAACTGCCGGTACGCCGCGGCCTTGTTGATTGGCTTGCCGCTGGAGTCGTCGGCGAGGAGGTCCAGATAGGCGCGGACGGTGGCCGCGCACTCCTCGCGCGTCCAGTCCTCGCCCTTTAGTGGCGGGACGTCGATGAAGAACCTGCCGTCCTTGAATGCGGCGCGCGCCCCGCCGAGGTTAATGGGGTGCGTTGGGTCCCGCGCGCCAGAGTAGTTGTCGAGGGCGTGGCGGATATGGATCGGCTCGTCGGAGTCCGCGATGTCTCCGGTCCGAACGTCGGCCCGGAGGTCGACGCCGAGGTGCTTTGCGTACTCGCGTCGGGCCTGGACGACGTCTTCCCCGGGCAGGCCGTCTCCCCCGGTCGCCGCGACCACCGCGATTTCGCAATGGCGCCCCTTGCCCCACACCAAGCGCGCGCCGACGCCCTCGAGTCTTCGCGTTGCCACGCATGCGGGGTGGTGGCATTCAAGGTGCCGTTCCCGGAGCGAGTCCGCCTTGCCGCCCTCGGTCCCGTCGGTGGCGGGCAAAAGAGTGGCCTCCGGTCCCGCGTAGCCCGGGTCGGGCAGGCGACGGCCCAACTCCGCACGGAGAAACTCCAGAACGGCAGGCGAGTGCGACCTTCTCCAGACGTAGCCGGAGCGCGTCGCAGCTGCCTGCTTCAACAACGAGACATGCGCGGCCTTGAGGGCGGACCATACCGAGCCGAGCCCGTCGCGCGAGACGTCGACGCGCGTCGAGCAAGGCACGGATTCGTACGCGCCGACAGGACCAATCTCGATGCCGGGAAGCGAAGGCAGGTTCTGAGTCCCATCGACGTACACGGTCACCCCGTCATCCCTGACGACGAAGACCTCGATTGGGCCGGCGTTGAGCCTGACCAGGTTCTCGTCACGCCTGACGGTCGTCCCCCATCCGTTGGGCGCCTCCATGGCACTTGCTTCAATGGAGTCGGCCAGGGCGGACGCGACGTTCCGGTCCCCCAGAAGGCGCACCAAGCGGTTGCGCTCGTCGTCCGCGCTGCCGTCGGCAGCTGTCGGTTTCTCTGCCGTCATGATTGCCCCCTCGTGCGCGAAGCACCCTCGTCCGCTGGCGCGCAGGGCGCCAGCACGACTATCGCCCGACCCTCACGCGAGGGGGAGGGCTGATTCCACCCACGGGCTCAGCGGCAGGCCGATGGTGGGCGAGCCGATACCGCCGGCGCGATTGTCGGGCTGGAGGTCTCTCGGCTCGGCCAGTGCGCTGCAAGCTCCCGCCCGAAACGCCGTCCCCCCCGGGACGTTCACCGCGGAGCCCACGATGCCCAAGACCACCCCGCTGGCCGGTCGTGCTTCGAGAGCCGGTGAGAGCGCGCCGGGGGCGCACCGCGCGGCAATTTACGCGCGTGTGAGCAGCAGCGACGGAAGGCAGACCACCGCGAACCAGGTCCCCGAACTCCAGCGCCTCGCCGCCGCGCGGGGCTTCGAGGCGGTCATCTTCGAGGAGCAGGAGAGCGCGGCGAGGGCTCGACCGGTGCTGGAAAGGGTGCTCGCCGAGGCTCGGGCCGGCCACATCCAGGCCGTCCTGGTCTGGTCATTGGACAGGCTCCAGAGATCGATGGTCGGCGCCATCACCACCGTGCTTGAACTCGACCGGCTCGGCGTCCAGGTCATCTCGCTCAAGGAGCCGTGGCTCGACACGAGCGGCCCCGTCCGGAACTTGCTGATCGCGATCTTCGGCTGGGTCGCCGAGCAAGAGCGGACCCGCCTCATCGAGCGGACCAAGGCCGGCCTGGAGCGGGCCCGCGCACAGGGCAAGCGCTTGGGACGGCCGCCGTGCTCGCCGATATTGTTGCGGGCCGCCGCCGATCTGGTGGCGACCGGCGTCTCGGTGTCCGAGGCCGCCATGCTGAAGGGGGTGAAGCGGACAACGCTTCGCCGGTTTCTTGCGCGGTAGACCCGAAGGCGCTCCGATGGACGCATGATGCCGTGTTGGTGGGAGAAGCTTTGGCCGTTGCTGGTGGACAAGGTCTTGCTCGGAGCGGTCGGCGTGCTCATCGGCTTCGTCTTCGCTCGCAAACTGGAGCGGTTTCGGCGGGTCCAGACCGGCATCGCCGAACTCGTCAAGGCGCGAATCGGCGCGGTCAACGAGGTCTACGCGGCGCTCTTCGACCTCGCCGACGGGCTTGGGTACGAGGAGGTCGCCGCCATTCCGGGAGTCGATTCCCGCCAGATTCCTCCACCTCCAGCGGAGGAGGGGGACGTGCTGTACGCGAAGGCGTCGAAGGTCATCGCGCGCAATCGGTTCTTGGTCGGGCAACAGTTCTATGCCACCGCCGTTGCCTACCTCGATGCGCTACAGAAGTGCCGCGTCGATGTTGAGAGCCTCCGCGAGATCGGGACCGACACTTGGAAGAGCGCCGAGGCGGCCTTCGCAGCGCTCGAAGAGGCAACGCCGGCTCAGGCGGTCCTACCCGAGAATGAGATGCCTAAGCCGCCTAAGCGGAAGCTGCCAGCGGGTGGTGGCCGAAATCCCCCTGCGTCCTTGCCCCAGAAAAGCCCCCAGTAGTCGAGGCTTCGCACAGCCAATCCTGG
>JAHFDQ010000048.1:0-2720 GCA_023248915.1 Archangiaceae bacterium
CGACCTCCGGCGCCTGGCGGCCGTCCAGAACCTCGAGACCATCTCCCGCCGCAGCTCGGATGCTACGACGGCGCGCCACCTCCGCCGTGCTGCGTGACCAAACCTGTTCGGCGCTCTAGGACCTGAACCTTCTGAAGAGAGGCGCATGCCAGCGATTCCGCGCAAGAACCGCTCGAATCTCGGCTCGCCCGCCGCAGTCAGGCAACCCTGCCAGCTCAAGGACCTGCACGGCTGGGTCCTAGTTGAACTCGCCGAGGCCGACCTGCCGCGGCCAGAGAGCCTCGTCGTGAAGCAGGTGCTCAAGAACGTCGACGCGTTCGTTCGCTGGCCCGAGCGCGCGCTTCTTCTGTGGGAGGGAAGGGACCGGTCTCACAAGTACCACTCGTACCCAGAGTCCATTCGGTGCAAGGCGAACAAGCAGGGAGTTCGCCTCGATGGCAGGGTCAATGGTCCTGCAGTTGCGAGCTACCGGCTTGCTGGTGGGGTGCGACCGAAGCGGCTCGGGAGCAACAACGACTGGAGCGTGCACCATCTCTACTCAGGCAAGTTCCCCTACGTTTGCGCGGCGTCGACCCTGCACGCGGCGCACGACGGGAGGCACTGCACCCAGAGCGCCGGCCTCGTTGCGGTCCACCCTATTGCCGACCAAATGTGCGACGAATATCCATTCTTCGCCTGGTTGCTGCGTGCAGCTGCCTTTCTGAAGTTTGGCTACGACCCAGACGGCACCTTCTACTCGGGGTGGCACAACCGATACGGCTTTGCCCGTGGGCACGGGTGCAGGGTCGTGGAGGCCGCCACTGTGCGCTGCGAGCCCGAATGAGGATTTGGGTCGACGCCGACGCCTGCCCAGACGCCATTGTGGGTTCCGGAAACTCTGGCTGGTGCTGAACCTACCTGAATGACCTCGTCCACGAGGTACTGGTGGTGACGGATGCAACGGTCCCCGGAACCCGGCCGGTCACCTGGAACCGCCCTTGCCGGCGTTTGGCTGGGGGCGAGTCCGCGCGGCCTGGAGCGCGGTCGTGACGTCGTACTGGGCCGCGTCGACCTGGCGCATGGCCTCGTAGAAGTCGCGGCGGGCCAGCGCGTCGAGCGCGGCGCGCGTCTCGGTGCCCGCCCGCTCGGCGAAGTCGGCTTCGGCGCCGCCCAGGTCGCGGGCCTCGGCCGCGGCGCTGCCTGCGAACCAGTCGGCTCTCTGAATCGGGTACCGCGCGTCGAACGAGCCCTGCACCAGGAGCGGCGCCGCCCGGTCGAGCGAGTCTTCTGCCTCGGCGAGCCAGCCAACGCGACGCTCGCGACTCAGCTCGGCGCGTTCGGCCGTGGCTCGGAGCTCGCTGAGCTGGTTCGCGAGCCGGGCCACCTCGCTCTCGACTCGAACTAGGGCGAGGGCGACCTCGGCTTGCTCGTGGCGCAGGGCTTCCAGCTCGGCCGCCGTTCCGGCATCGACGGGCGCGAGTCGGGCAGGCTCGAGCCCCGCTTCGGCCGGCGATGGGGAAACGGCGACGGCCGCCGGGCCCGGAACTGCGCGGGGGCGCGTCGACTTCACCGAAGC
This sequence comes from Archangiaceae bacterium, assembly GCA_023248915.1. Classification (GTDB taxonomy): domain Bacteria; phylum Myxococcota; class Myxococcia; order Myxococcales; family Myxococcaceae; genus JAHFDQ01. Next base: position 1,556 of record JAHFDQ010000048.1, read on the forward strand.
CCTGCCGCGCCGGGGCGCCGACTCGGCGCCGTTCGCCAGCCGCGCTGCGACCAAGGTCAGGCCGACCGCGGCGAGCGCGGAGCACGCGAGCAAGAGCTGTCGGCGCGGGACCACGGCGTACACGCTGGGGACGGCCGAGGAGCGTTTCAGCCGGGCCCGCGGGGGGCCGAGCGGCGCGACCTTGCCACGCCCGGCGCGGGACGACACGATGGCACGGATGCCCGAGTACCCTGACGTGGAGGTCTACCTCGACTGCCTGAGGGCTCGCGTGCTCGGCCAGCAGCTCGAGGCGGTCCGCCTGCGCAGCCCCTTCCTGCTCCGCTCGGTCAGCCCGCCGATTGGCGAGGCACTCGGCCGGAAGGTCGTCGGGTTGCGCAGGCTGGGAAAGCGACTCGTGCTCGAGCTGGAAGGTGGGCTCTTTGTCGTAATTCACCTGATGGTCGCCGGCCGGCTGCACTGGAAGGCCCGCGGAGCCAAGGCCTCGGGGCGCATCGACCTGGCGGCCTTCGACTTTCCCAGCGGGACGTTGCTGCTTACCGAGGCCAGCTCGAAGAAGAGGGCCTCGCTGGTGCTGGCGGCGTCGGAGGCCGCGCTGGGCGCGCTCGACCCGGGCGGGCTCGAGGTGTTCGGGGCGACGGCCGAGCAATTCGCCGCCGCCCTCACCGCCGAGAACCACACCCTGAAGCGGGCGCTCACCGACCCGAGGCTGTTCAGCGGCATCGGCAACGCCTACTCGGACGAGATTCTCCACCGGGCCCGCCTGTCCCCGGTGAAGCTGACCCGTGCCCTCGACCAGGCCGAAGTGGGCCGGCTTCGGGACGCCACGCTGCGAGTCCTCTCCGAGTGGACCGAACGGCTCCGCGCCCAGGCCGGCACGGCCTTCCCCGAGAAGGTGACCGCCTTCCGGCCCGAGATGGCGGTGCACGGCCGCCACAAGCTGCCGTGCCCCGATTGCGGCGCGCCCGTCCAGCGCATCGCCTACGCGGAGAACGAGACCAACTACTGCGCCCACTGCCAGACCGGGGGAAAGCTGCTGGCCGACCGCAGCCTGTCGCGCCTCTTGAAGGACGACTGGCCGAAGAACCTGGACGAGCTCGAGGACCGGCTTTCCGCTGCAAAAAGACGGCAAGCGTAGACAGGGGCACGAAATTCCGTATCTTCCCCG
>JAHFDQ010000048.1:2730-18481 GCA_023248915.1 Archangiaceae bacterium
CTTCCCCGTGCCGGTGACCCCTTCCGACGCTACGAGACGTAGGCCATGATCGCGACCGTCGCGCTGAGCGCGCTCCTGTGGGTCTCGGCCGCCGCCGACGAGGGGCCCCGCACGGTCTGGCTGGTCCAGCCGCTCTACCCCGGGCAGGAAGTCCTCGTCGGGCGCACCGAAGAGGCCATCGACAAGCTGATGCCGAAGGAAGGCCGTTCGCGCGAGATTATCGGCAAGAAAGAGCTCGCGGCCGCACTGGCGGGGCGCGCGCCCGACCTGGGGTGCCTGTTCGGCGAGAAGGCCTGCGCCGACCCCATCGACGCGCTGGTGGGGGGCTTCGGCTTCGACCGGGTGGTGTTGGTGCGCGGCGGCCAGGACGAGTCGGGGTACCACTTCAAGGTGGTCAGCTACCGGCCGGCGACGGGCGAGGCGACGCCGTCGGAAGCGACCAGCCCCGGGCTCGAGCGGGCCCTGTTGGGGGCGCTGGTGAAGGTTGTGCCGCTCGCGTCCAGCCTCGAGGTGCGCTCGACTCCGGGCGGCGCGACCGTCTTCATCGACGGAGTGAAGGTCGGCTTGACGCCGCTGTCAACGCAGGTGCTGCCCGGCGAGCGGGTCATCAAGATCGACCTGCGCTCGCACCAGCCGATCGAGGAGAGCCTGGTCGTCCCGGTGCGCGGGTCGACTACCTTTGAGCGGAAGCTCGAGAAGATCGCCGCGCGGGTGACAATTAGCGCGTCTCCCGCGGGCACCGAGATCTTCATCGACGGCGCCTCCGTGGGCCGGGACAAGATCGATCGCGGAATCCAGCCCGGGCAGCACTCCGTCCGGCTCGCACACGAGGGGTACAAGGCCGTCGAGCTGATGTTCGACGTCAAGCCGGACGAGTCGTACACGCTCGACAAGGGCCTCGAGCCCATCCTTGCGCCGAAGGCCCCCGAACCGGCGCCGGCGGGCGGCGCCGCCGGACCGAAGGCCGCGCCGGCGGTTGCCGTTCCCGTGACGCTGGCGGCTCAGCCTCAGCCGGTCGCGGCGGTCCCAGCGCCTGCGCCACCGCCCGCCCCGCTGTCCATCGACGAGCAGATCTACGAGCGCAAGTCGTACTTCCACGTGGGCTTCGAGCAGCCCACCCTCAAGGGGGGCCTCTTCGACGCCGTGCGCACCGAGGGGAGCTCGAGGACCGCCGAGATCGTCTCCGGAAGCCGCGGCATGATCGGCGCGACGATGGAGTATGGGACTCTGGGCCGCCACTTCGGCGTCGCCCTGATCGGCCTGTCCTACGCGCAGGGAGTGGCCGAACCCTGGACCTTTCGCGTCTCGCAGCCGTACACCAAGCCCGTCGACAGGGTAGACGTCACCAAGGAATTCATCGCCGCCAAGGTGCAACTGCTCACCGTGCGCTTGCTGCAGCCCCAGTTCCGGTGGGTGTTCTGGCGGTTCACCGTCGCGGTGCAGGCGGGGCTCGAGGGCCGGGGAGGGCGCATTCTCGAAGCGGCGGCCACGCCGTTCTACGTGAACGGCTTCATCCCGCTCGACCTGATGGTCTCGGTGCGCGGCACGCTGAAGGTGGCGCTGGTCGACGGGCTATACGTTTACGGGGCCTACGGGACGTCCTTCTCGGTGCTGTCGACCAACGCGGGCATGAAGGGCCTGAACGGAGGGCTCGGCTATGCGTTCTGAGTGGGCCGTGGCCGCGGGGCTGGTCGTCGCCGTCGCGGGCGCCGCGGCCGCCGAACCGCTGGTGGGCCCGGCGGTCGGAAACGCCGACGTGCTCGTGTCCGAGGGAAGCAAGCTCTACAACCACAAGCAGGTGGCGCAGGCCGCCGAGTCCTTTTTGAAGGCCACCCGCGCCAACCCGGCGGCGGTGCAGGCCTACCTGCTCTTGGCGCGCAGCCACCTGGCCGCCAAGCAGCTCACCCGGGCCTGCTACGAGTACCGGGCCTACCTGAAGTCCACCCCCGACGGCCCCGACCGCAAGAAGGCGCAGTCCGAGTCGGACCTTTGCGAGCGCCAGTTGAAGGGCGCCAAGGGGCAGCCGCGCGATCCCGGACCCCAGTACGTCGAGCTGAGGGCCACCTTCTTCGCCGCTCTCGAGCGCCGCGAGCTGCTCGGGGCCGGTTCGGCTTCCGAAGCGTTGAGGGCGCTGGTGCGCGAAGGCTTCGTCAGCCCCGAGCTGGGCGACATGGCGGCCAAGCTTCACGACGCGGCGATCGAAGCGGCCGATAAGCTGCACCAGCGGGTGCTGGCCCACGCGTCGGTGACCGAGGCCGAGCTGCGCACCGCGCGGCCGCTCTACCAGCTCGCGGTCGACGTGGGGCCGGCTCCAGCCGACTACCTGGCCAAGAGCGCCTTCCTCGACGGCGTGGCGGCCTACGCCGGCGGCGACTTCAAGCGGTCCGAGTCGCTCTTCGCCGAGGCGGCGAAGGCCGCGTCCTACGGCAACGAGTACAAATACCACCGCGCCATGGCGCTGTACCGCGGTGGCGACCAGAAGGGTGCCCTCGCCGCGCTCGAGGCCGACCTGCCCGACGACCCGCGCACCGCGGTCTTGAGGGTGGCCTTGGCGGCCGGCAAGTCCCCCGAGGCCGGAGCCGACGAGCTGGAGAAGCTGCTGTTCTCGAAGCGCTTCCCGGCCGTCAAGTAGGCCGGGCGGAGGGCCGCCATGGGGCTCAGCATCTGCCAGAGCTGCGGATTCGAGCAGGCCTCGTGGTCCGGCAAGTGCCCCACCTGCGGCGGCACCGAGATCATCAAGGTCGCCGCGAAGACCGACAAGATGCTCGAGAAGGTCATCGACGGCCGGTACAAGATCGTCAAGAAGCTGGGACAAGGCGGCATGGGCGCGGTGTACCTGGCCGAGAGCGTCGGCATCGGCCAGCGGGTGGCGCTCAAGTTCCTGAAGTCCGACCTGTCCCAAGACCCCGACCTGGTTCGGCGCTTCCGCACCGAGGCGAAGAGCTACGCCCTGGTCGAGCACCCGAACGCGGTGATGCTCCACGACTTCCGCCAGGACGAGGAGGGCAGCCTCTACATCTCGATGGAGTTCTGCGAAGGCGCCGACCTGAAGAAGGTGTTGAACGAAGAACGCCACCTGTCGCTCGCCGACGCGGCTGAGGTCGCGCTGCAGACGGCCGAAGTGCTCGGCTACGCGCACGGCAAGGGCGTGGTGCACCGCGACCTGAAGCCCGAGAACATCATGATCCGCCGCGGCATGCGCGGCGTCCACGTCAAGGTGCTGGACTTCGGCATCGCCCGGCTGGCCGGCAACTCGACCGCCGTGACGATGCAGGGGTCCATCGCCGGCACCCCGCGCTACATGGCGCCCGAGCAGGTCGAGGGCAAGCCCATCGACCACCGCATCGACGTCTACTCGCTGGGCATCGTGCTGTTCGAGCTACTCACCGGGGTGCAGCCCTTCGACGGGCAGACCATCGCCGAGATACTTCGGGCGCAGGTGACTCGGCCGACGCCGCACCTGACCGAGATCGACCCGTCGCTCGACCTGCCCGAGATCGACGCGGTCATCCAGCGGGCGACCGCGAAGAATCGCGACGAGCGCTTCCCCGACATGGCCACCTTCGCCTCGGCGCTGGCGGCGGCCCTGCCCACCGCGACGACGATACCGGCCTTCGGCGTCTCGACCGTCGGCGGCACCGCCGGCGGGCTGGGCACCGGCACCGCCGGGCCGGGCGCCCCGACGGGCGAATTGGACGGCACCTACATCCGCCCTAGCGGCGAGGTCTCGGTGTACGCCGCCGAGCCTCCCAGCGCACCCGCGGCACCCGTCCCCGCCGGACCGGCTGCGAGCGCCTCGCCGGCTTCCGAAAAAGAGACCGCGGTCGAACTCGCGAGCCCCCGGCGTTCCGGGTTGCGTTGGGGCCTGGTGGGCGCGGTCGTCGCGGTCTCTGGGGCCGTAGCGTGGTTCAGCCTGCGCCCGACCCCGCTCGAGGAACCCGCCCACTTCCAGGTAGCTCAGCCCGCGCCGACCGGCCCCATGGCGCCGCCCGTTCCCGTTCCCGTTCCAGCCCCCCCGGGAGCAGACCCCGAGGCCACCCACCATGAGAGGGCGGTGGACTATCTGACGCGCGCCACGACCGCTTTCAAGGCGGCCGAATTTCCGACGGCGAAGATCTACCTGGCCGACGCCCCGGACGACCCGGTGATTTCGCCCCAGGTGGCCGAGCTGAAGCGGGCCATCGAGTCCCTCGAGCGAAAGCTGGCCCAGGCCCAGGGGCTCTCGGCGCGGGGCGACTGCGCGGCCGCGATGCGGCTCTTCGACGAAGTCCTCAAGGTGAACGCCAACGTTCGGGAAGCGACCTCGGGTCGGTCGCAGTGCAAGCAGGCGACTCCGCCCAGCACCATCGAGTGAGCGGTCGGGCCAGGGTCCGCCTTGACAACCAGGCGACCGTCCTTACCTTCTCGCTCTCGAAGTTGAAGGAGGAACGCGTCATGGCACTCGCCAGGTGGCCGTACGACGATCTTTTCCGGCTCTTCTCCGGTCAGGCCGGCCCCGCGCCTCGGGAAACCGCAGGCGTCTTCCCCCCGGTCAACCTGTACGACGACGGGTCGGTCTTTCTGGTCCGCACCGAAATACCCGGCATGGACAAGACCTCGATCGAGGTGACCACCGCGGGCGATCAGCTCACCATCCGCGGCGAGCGCGTGGTCGCGCCCGCTGAACCCGGAGCCAGCTACCACCGGCGCGAGTGCGACGGAGGGCAGTTTCGCCGCACGGTGACGTTGCCTCAGCCGGTCGACGCCGAGGCCATCGAGGCGACCTACAAGAATGGCGTGCTCGAGGTGCGCTTGCCGCGCGTCCCCGAGCGCAAACCCCGGAAGATCGCGGTCGCCTGAAGGAGCCAGTCATGGGAACCCAAGTCCAGAAGACCGAAGCCGGCACGCAGAACCCGGAGATCCAGGTGCGCGAGAAGCAGGCCGTCACGCGCGAACCCGGCACCTGGGAAGGGCCCTACTTCGAGCCCCGCGTCGACATCTACGAGACCGCCGACGCCTTGACGCTCATGGCCGAGGTTCCCGGCGCCGAGGCGGAAGACCTCCAGACCGATCTGAAGGACAACCTGTTGACCGTCAGCGCCAAGGTGGCCCGGGTCGACCCGAGGTGGAAGCCGCTCTACGAGGAGTACAGCGTCGGCCACTACCTCAGGCAGTTCCGGCTGGGAGAGCAGATCGACCAGGCGAAGATCTCGGCCAACCTGAAGGACGGCGTGCTGACGCTCACCTTGCCGAAGGCCGCCGCGGCCAAGCCACGGCGCATCAAGGTGACAGGCGGGTAGGGCGCCAAGGGCAGCGAAGTCCGATCGTGGGCCGGGTCTCGGGCAGGCACCCTTGGTCCGGCCGCGCGCTTTGAGCTATGGGACGCCCCGTGCCCGCGTCGGCCCGTCCCGCAACCACCGTCAAGCCCGCCATCGGTCGCGTGGGTTGGGCGAGCGCGATGGGTGCCGGGGCACTGGTGGCGCTGATTCGCTTCTTGCCGGGGCGCGCCCTGAGAGGCCTGGCCTGGGCCGTGGGGCGCTCCGCCTACGTCCTGCGCATTCGGCGCCGCGTTGCGCTCGACAACCTCGCCCATGCTTTCCCCGAGAAGTCCGAGGCCGAGCGGAAGCGAATAGCCCAGGGCGCCTACGTGAACATGGCGCTCGCGGCGCTCGAGGCGGTCTCGGCTACCGGGCTCACCGACCGCGCGCTCGAGTCCACTGTCGTGCTCGAGAACTGGGCTTCGGTCGAAGCCGCCATCGCCGCCGGCAAGGGAGTGCTGGTCGCCAGCGGCCACTTCGGCAGTTGGGAACTCTTCGCCGACGTGATGGCGCGCCGCGGCTACCCGCTGAACGCGGTGGTGCGGCCGCTCACCGGAGCGTTGAACGCCCGTATCGTCGAGGCGAGGCGGCGCTCGGGCGTACGGCTGATTCTCCAGCGCGGCGCGCTGCGCGAGATGCTGGCGGCGCTGCGTCGCGGCGAAGTCGTGGCGCAGCTGGTGGACCAGGCGCTGCCGTCGAAGAGCGCGCTCTGGGTGCCCTTCTTCGGGCGGCCAGCGTCGACCACCCCGGCCCTCTCCACGGCCGCGCTGCGCACCGGCGCCCCGGTGTTCGTCATGCTCGCCGCGCGCGAGGGCGCCCGGCTGCGGGTGTACGCGGAGGGGCCGATCCCGATGCCGGACACCGGAGACCGCCGCCAGGACGTCATCCTCCACGCCACGCGGGTGACAGAGGTGGTCGAACGCTACGTGCGCCGCTACCCGGAACAGTGGCTGTGGCTGCACCGCCGCTGGAAGCAGCCGACGGGCTGAGGCTCAGCCCTTGAAGACTTCGCGGTCGCCGGACAGCAGCGCCGCGGCCATGGCGGCGCCGATCGCCACCACCTGGTCGGGCGGGTGTTCTGCCAGGGGCGCGCGCCCGAAGTACCCCCGAAGTGCCTCGCGGACGCTGGGCATTCGCGTCACGCCGCCGACCAGCACCACGTCGGTCACCTTGCTGGGGTTGACCTTCGCCTTCGCCAGCACCTCGTCGCAGGTCGCGAAGGTGCGGCGCACCAGGTCTTGGCACAACCGCTCGAGCTGGGCGCGCTCGACCTTCAGCTTCTTGCCGACCAGGGTCGGGTCGATGGTTTCTAGGTCGAGGTCCGTTTCGGTGGCGTCGGACAGGGCGATCTTCGCTTCCTCGGCCGCAAGCAGCAGGCGGTGGCGGACGGCGGGGTCCGAGTGAAGGTCTTGGCGGTAGGTGATCAGGGTGGTCTCGGCCGCCCAGTCGGCCAGCCGCAGGTCGATGTCGTTTCCGCCCAGGTACGGAGCGCCGGCCGAGGCGAGTAGCCAGTGGGTGACTCCGTTGACCTTGATGAGGGCGAAGTCGAACGTCCCTCCGCCCAGATCGTACACGGCGAGGAAACGTTCACCGCCCGCGGCCGCCAGGTAGGGCATCACGGCGGCGTACGGTTCGTCGAGCACCTCTATCTTGTCGAAGCCCGCCCGGCGCGCCGCCGCCACGATGACGTTGCGCGGCTTGGGGCCGAAGGCCGAGGGCACGGTGACCGCCACCCGGTCCGCCTTGATGGCTTCGAAAACCGGGAAGCCCGCCACGTGCTTCAAGATGATCTCGGCAATATCGCCCGCCGACTTCTTGCCAGCGCGCGTGACGAACACCGGCGAGCCGTCCGGGCTTTCCTCGAGGTCGAAGCCGTAGGAAGCGCGAAACTTCTGCACGGTGTCGGACCGCCACGGCAACCCGATGATCCGCTTGGCCGAGTGGATTGAGTTCTTCGGGTCGATGCCCGCGCGGGTTTTGGCTCCCTGGCCGATTTCCAAAGTGCCGTTCGGGAGGAACGCCGCCACCGAGGGCAGGATGGGCGAGCCGCTCCAGCCGCTCACGATCTGGGTGCGGCCGTGATCATAAACGGCGACTTCAGTGGTGGAGGTGCCGAAATCGACGCCGACGGTGCAGGTCATTCACTACCCCAACAGAATCGCCGCGCTTCGGGTGCCGCGGCTTGGGCCGACCCCCCGGCGAGCGATAGTAGCGGAACGGCATCGCGGTGGCTCAGGACATCCGCTCGACGGTTGTCAGCGAAAGCCCTATTCTTGCCACGTGCCAGCGAGAATCCTGCCAGGACGGACGGGACCCGCGGCCCGCGAGCCGGAGAGGCCCGAGGCCAAACCGGCGAAGGCTCCGACGGTTCCGGAAGCACCCCAAGGCTGGGCGCCCAAACCGAGGACAGGCCGAGCTCCCGCCAAGCTGCGGGTCGACGCGGTCGGGCCGTATCGCCCGGTCAGCGAAGCCGATACCGACGGAGCGCTGATCGGCGTGGGCAAGAGCGTGTTCGGAGGGGCCACCCCCCTATCGAGCGTTCCGGCCGTGCAGCCCCGCCTCGAGAAGAAGGGCGCGGCCCCCGTCCTCTTCGTGAACGGCATTCGCACGTCGCTCACGCGCCAGGCCGACGCGCTCGAGGACATCGCCGACGCGCTCGAGCTTCCGGTGGTCGGGCTGCACAACGCCACCGCCGGCGCCGCGGGCGATGTGCTGCAGACGCTTCAAGACAAGATCAACGGGCTCGCCAGCGATCTGGTGAGCCACTCGATCACCTTCGACACCGCGATGTTCGCGCTCCACCTTGAGCCGGTGGTGGCCTGGTTGGGCACCACCGACCTGTCCGGAAATCTGGCGGTGGCCTCTCTCAAGAAGGTGATTCACGATCAACTCGCCGCGGGCCAACCGGTTCACCTGGTGTGCCACAGCCAGGGCGCGCTGATCACCGCGCGCGCGATCGTCGAGGCCCGCGCCCAGCTCGAAGCCGAGCTTTCCCCCGTCGAGGTGGTGAAGGCGATTCGCACCATTCGGGTCGAGAGCCTGGGAGGAGTGGCCACCACCTGGCCCGACGGGCCGCAGTACGTGCACTACGTCAACGAGATGGACCTGGTGACTCGGGCAGGCCTCCGCCAGCCGACGCACGTGCGTCCCGGCGTGGGCGCTCGAATCGTCCGGTTCTCCGACGACGGCAAAGGGGTGACGTCGTCCTACCCGCCCCACTCGCCGCTCACGTACCTCAGGCACCGGGTCGCGGACTGACCGAGCGGCGGGACCACCGCCGGGCGAGCGCCGGCAAACCGAACGCGAGCAACAGCAGGGCGGGGCCGCTTCCGGGCGATTGGAAGTTGCAGGCCAGCACGCCGCGCACCGAGTCGACCGACCGGTCCGCCACGACGACAGTGAAGTCCTGCACGTCGGCGCCGGCGGCGTTGGAGACCACCAGCGACACCCGCGCCGGGCCGTCCTGGCCTCCGCGCGGTGTCCAGGTGAGCCGGCCCGTCGCCTCGTCTACCGTAATGCCGTCGGGGGCGTTGACCCGCTGGCCGTCCACCACCTTGCCGACTTCCCACTGCAGCGGTTGTCCTCCTCGCGCGGTGGGACGCCCATCTTCGTCGTATTGATACGGGTCGCCGACGACGCCGGCGAGCGCTGGCGTGGAGATGATGTGTGGCGGCAGCAACCCATTTCGGGTGACGCGGATATCGACCTGGTCCGAAGAAGTCAGCCCGTCGTTGTCGGTGACTTCGAGCCGCGTCGTCGTCTGGCCCACCAGGCTGAGAACCGTAGAAGGGTCGCTGTCGGTGAGTTGGCTTCCATCGGGAAGAATCCACCGGCGCGAGACGACGACGCCGTCGGGGTCGCCGAACTCGGCCAGGAACTGCACCGACAGGGGAGTGTCGCCGGTGACGGGCGTGGCGCGCGCTCGCGCAAAGGGGGGCAGCCTGTTGCCCAGCCCCACCGCGACGTAGAAGGAATCGTTGCCTTCCATTCCGTTGGCGTCGGTGACGCGAAGCTTCACGTTGTAGCCGCCCGATTGCGAGAAGACGTGAGAGGGGCTGTCTCGCGTCGAGCCTTCGCCATCGCCGTAGTCCCACTCCTTCCCGATGAACGCCGCGCTGCCTTCGGCACAGTCACAGGAGAAGTCGACCGCCAGCGGCGCCGCGCCCGTCGAAGGGCTCGCGAGAATGCGCACCTGGGGAGGAAGCCCACCCAGGTGGGTCACCTTCACGGTGACCGTCGAGGTGTCGGTCTCGAGGAAGCGGTTCTGCGCCGTCAGCTTGACGTTGTAGGCGCCCGCCAACGGGTAGCCGTGCACGAGGGTCGGCACGAAGCCCGTGCGGGTGGGGCTGCCGTCCCCGAAGTCCCACGAGTACTGCACGGTGGGGTCGGTCGCGTCGTTGGAAACCGTCGCCGTCCCGTCGAAGGTGCACAGGAGCGGCAATTCACCCTGGGAGGGGCTGGCCGTGAAGGAGGCCTTGGGAGCGGGCAAGGCCGGGTCGACGACCTGAACCGTCCACGACGCCGTGGCCTGGCCGACCAGGTTCGTCGCGACGAAGGCGAACGTCTGGGGGCCCGAGGTCGTCGGCAACCAACTCAAGGCCCCGGTCGCCGGGTTGAGGAGCGCCCCGGTCGGCCCCGAGGTCAGGGCCCAGGCAATGGGCTTGGCGCCAGACGCGGAGAGCTGAATCGATACGGTGTGGCCGCGGTTGACCTGCTGAACCGCGACGGCGTCGATGGCGGGTGCCGCGGGCGACCCGACCTGAATCGAAAAGGTCTGGTGGCCGGAACCTTCGACGTTGGTGGCGACCAGATCGACGGGGAAGCTGCCGGGGGTGTCCGCGAACCAGAAGACCTCACCGGACAGGTTGTCGACGAACATCCCAGGCGCCGCCACTGCCAGAGACCATTCGATGGTCCCGCTTCCCGTCGCCGTGGCTCGTCCGTCGGAGTCGTACCGGTACGACTCGTTGAGGGCCGCCTGAAGGGTGGGTTGAGAGCTGATGGTGGGCTGGGCGGCCCGGGCGGCCACCCCGGCCAGCGCGAGGGCCAGGGCGCCGAACAACTGGGCGTTACGGCCGGCCACTGCCGTAACCGCGAACGTCGGCGGGCGTCGAAGCGGCACGCCGTCTTTCTACCACGGCCTCGGCCGGGTTTCAGGGGCAGCGGGCAGGACACGTCGATTGCCATTGCCCAACGGCAGCGTCACACTGAGCTCAGGTGCGCGCTCATCTCTCGACGCTGCTCGCCGTGCTTGTCTGCGCGTCCTGCGACCGCGGGGCGATGCCGGCTCCCGTGGAGGCCGCACTCTCCGACACGCGGCTCTTCCCGGACGTGGCCCGCGCCGCCATTTCGGTCGACGTCACGCGCGGCGACTTCACCTACGAGACGGCGCGCACCGGGGCGCCCACGGCCTCGGTGGGCGTCGGGGCGTACGAGGCTCGCTTTGGCAAGGGCTCGGGCTCGCTGCGGGTGAGGCGGACCGACTCCGCTTCCGGACTGACGCTCCAACTCGTGGACAGTCCGCTGACGCTCGTCGATGGCCGGGTCCGACAGGGCACGGTGGTCTACCCGGCGCCGAGGGCGGGCGCGGCGGTGGTCTTCACTCCCAGACCGGGCGGCGTCAAAGAGGACATCGTCCTGACCCGGCCGCTCGGCGACCGACTGTCGTTCGAGTGGTACCTGGACCTCGACCCGGGCCTGGAAGCTCGGCTGGACGATAGGGGCAGCGTCGGCGTCTTCGGCGCGTCCGACTACCTGTGGGGCGACGTCCAGGCGGGGGATGACAAGAGCCGCGCCCTGCTCGAGAAGGCGCGAGCGGCGGCGAAAAAGAACCGGCTACTTTACCGCATTCCGGCGCCGGTGGTGCGCGACGCCTCAGGCCGCGCTTCCCGGGGCGTGGCGAAATTCGAGCTGCACGGGGGCCGGCTGAGCCTCGTCGCCGCTTCACTGTCGGGTCTCCGGTACCCCATCTCCATCGACCCGACGGTGCTCGTCACCCTGACGGCCGACTTCGCCCTGGGAGGCAACGACGAAGGGGGCGTGGAGATTTCGGGGAACCAGGTGCAACGGGGTAAGACGAAGCGGGGAGTCGGGGCGTGGAGCGCAACCGCCAGTTTTCCCACCGCCCGAACCGGCCACACCAGCGTGGCCTACAACGGTTACCTCTACGTGCTCGGAGGCACCAGCGCCTCAGGCGTCTACCGCAACGATGTGCTGGTCGCACCCATCAACTCTGACGGCACCGTGGGGGCCTGGGCTGCCACCACCCCATTCACGACCGCGCGCGAACAACACGCTTCCGTGGCCTACAACGGCTACCTCTACGTCATCGGGGGCTACCACGGCCCGAACCTCGGCGACGTGCAGGTGGCGACCATCAACGCCGATGGAACGGTGGGGGCGTGGACTACGACAACCGCCTTGTTTACCGCGCGCTACTCTCACTCGAGCGTCGCCTACAACGGGTACCTGTACGTCATGGGGGGCACCAACGTCGTAACTCTATTCAACGACGTGCAGGTAGCGCCCATCAACGCCGATGGCAAGATTGGGTTGTGGACCAGTACTACCGCCTTTCCCAGTCCACGCCGGTATCAGACAAGCTCGGTCTACAACGGCTACCTATATGTCATCGGGGGCGAAACCGGCGCGGGCTGGGTCAACGGCGTGGAGTTCGCACCGCTCAACGCGGACGGCACGGTGGGGACGTGGGCCCTTGCGCCGTGGGGCTTCCCAACGCCGCGTGGCGAGCATGCCAGCGTGGTCTACGACGGCTACCTCTACGTCATTGGGGGCAATGGTGGTCTGCTGCTCGATGACGTCCAGGTCGCGCCTCTCTATCCCGACGGCATCTCCGACGCCTTCGGCGCCACCACCGCCTTCGCGACCGCGCGTTCCGGCCACACCAGCGTGGCGTACAACGGGCACCTCTATGTCCTTGGAGGCACCGCGGGCATCGGCGTCTATTTCAACGACGTTCAGGTCGCGCCCGTCAACGCCAACGGCATGGCGCGGAGTTGGGGCGCCACGACCGCCCTCCCCAGCACGCGGTACGGCCACTCGAGTGTGGCCTACAACGGCTACCTCTACGTCATCGGAGGAACCAACGGCGCTCTTCTGAGCGACGTGCAGATGGCGCCCATCCTCTCCAATGGAGGCTTGGGCGCCTGGACCGCCACCACCGCCTTGTCCACCGGGCGGGAGTACCACGCCAGCGTCGCCTACAACGGCTACCTCTACGTCATCGGGGGATGGACGGGCGCCTACGCCAACGACGTGCTGGTCGCGCACATCGCCGCAAACGGAACGGTCGGAGCATGGGCTGCCACGACCTCCTTTCCCACGCCACGTTACGGGCACGCGAGCGCCGTCTACAACGGCAACCTGTACGTCACAGGAGGGACCAACGGCACCAATCTGAGCGACGTGCAGGTGGCGCCCATAGGTAGCAATGGCGTCGTTGGAGCGTGGGCCCCGACGAGCTCCTTCACCACCGCGCGAAGGGACCACGGCTGCGTGGCCTACAACGGCCACCTCTACATCGTCGGGGGCGACGACGGAGCACTTGCCCTGAGCAGCGTGCAGGTCGCGCCGATTAACGGCGATGGCACGCTGGGGGCATGGGTCGTCACCGCCGGCCTCCTTGGAGCGCGCGATGACCACGTCAGCGTGGCCTACAACGGCTTCCTGTACGTCATGGGAGGGTGGGCAAGCGGGCCTCGCAACGACGTGCAGGTAGCGCCCATCAACCTCGACGGGACGTTGGGGGCGTGGGTAGCGACTTCCACGTTCGCCACGGCTCGCTTCATTCATACGGGTGTGGCGTACAACGGCTACCTCTACATCGCTGGAGGAAGCGTAGACGGCGTGTCATCATACCTCGGCGACGTGCAGGTTGCGCCTCTCAACGCCAACGGCACCATTGGAACCTGGACGGCCACTGCTTCATTCTCAACGGCGCGGTACGGCCACGCCAGCGTGGTCTACAACAGCAACCTCTACGTCATGGGGGGCACCAGCGGCGTGCTGCAAAGCGATGTGCAGGTGGCGCCCATCAACGCCAACGGCACGGTAGGGGCGTGGGCCACCACAACCGCATTCCCCACAGCGCGGTGCTTCCACGCGAGCGTGGCCTACAACGGCTACCTTTACGTCATTGGGGGCTCGAGCGGCTCCGCCCTGAGCGACGTGGAGGTGGCGCCGATCAACGCTGACGGCACAGTGGGGGCCTGGGCTTCCACCACCGCCTTCCCCACGGCCCGCGACGCACTCGCAAGCGTGGCCTACGACGGCAACCTTTACGTCATCGGGGGTCGCAGCGGCGCCACCTACCTGAACGACGTGCAGGTGGCGCCGCTCAACGCCAACGGAACGGTGGGTACGTGGGCGGCCACTTCCGCCTTCTCGACCGGCCGGTCCTTCCACACAAGCGTGGCCTACAATGGGCACCTCTACGTCATAGGGGGCGAGTCAGTCGGGGTCTTCGGCGACGTGCAGGTGGCCCCCATCAACGGCGACGGCACGGTGGGCACCTGGAGCGCCACCGTAGGCATTCCTTCCAAGCGGAGCAGCCATTCCAGCGTCGCCTACAACGGATATCTCTACGTGCTCGGAGGCTCGCCCGGTGCAGGCATCACCGACGTGCAGGCGGCGCCCATCGATTCTGATGGCACCCTCGGGGCGTGGTTCACCACCGTCGCCTTTCCCACTCGTCGCGAAATGCACACCAGCGTGGCCAACAATGGCTTCGTCTACGTCATCGGAGGCGTCTCCGGCGGGGTTCGCCTGAATGACGTGCGGGTGGCGCCCCTACAGGCTCCGGCTTCGCGCGCTAGTTACTCCAAGCTGGTCGACCTGGGCGTCTTGGTGCCCTCGGTCAATTCCGTCACCCTGAACGGGACGGCTGCGAACCGCGGCACGGTGTCGCTCGAGTACCGGGTCGCTCCGACGTCGGGCGTCTTTGGTTCCACCGTCGATACGGGCATCGTTCCGTTGGGCGTGGCCGTGCCATTGGGGGAAGCCAACGTCCGCTATGTCTGGTTGCGGCTTCTGCTCGATGACACTGACTCGACTGCCATCAACCCTGACGCGACGAACGAGCGGGACGTCACGGACATCAGCGTCGACTACAGCGTGGCGCTGCTTGGCCTGGGCGCGGTGTGCACCGCCAGCGCGCAATGCAACTCGGGCTTCTGCTCGCCTGCCTTCGACGGCACGGCCACCAGCTACTGCACCCCGAGCGCGTGCACCGCCTGCGCGGGTGGCAGCGCCGCCGGGGGGTGCGTCACCGCCACCGCTGGCGCCGACCCCAACAACTTCTGTGCGGTAGGTGCCTCTGCCACCTGCCAGCCCGGCACTTGCAACGGAAGCGGTAGCTGCACTCTCACAGCCAACGGCACCGACTGCGGCACTACCTGTACCTCGTCCTCCCTCAGCACCCGCGTGTGCAATGGCGCCGGCACCTGTGGCCTTACCAGCACCTCCTGCGGCAGTTACGCCTGCGCCTCGTCCACCGCCTGCAAGACGACGTGCGCTACGGGCGCAGACTGCGCTGCCGGCGCCTACTACTGCGCGGCGCCCAACTGCCTGCCGCAGCTCGCCCTGGGCGCGGTGTGCACCAGCGCCGTCCAGTGCGGCTCGGGCTTCTGTTCGGCCGCCGCCAACGGCACGGCCACCAGTTACTGCACCTCGGCAGCGTGCGCCGGCTGCCAGGGCGGCAACGCCACCGGCGCCTGCGTCAACGCGACGTCGGGCGCCGACCCCAACAACTTCTGCGCGGTGGGTGCGTCGGCCACCTGCCAGCCCGGCACCTGCAACGGAAGCGGTAGCTGTACTCTCACCGCCAACGGCACTGACTGCGGCTCCACCTGCGCTTCGGCTTCCCTCAGCACCCGCCAGTGCGACGGCGCCGGCACCTGTGGCCTCTCCACCACCTCCTGCGGCAACTACGCCTGCGCCTCGTCCACCGCCTGCAAGACGACGTGCGCCACCGGCGCGGACTGCGCCGCGGGCAGCACCTGCGCGGCGCCCAACTGCCAGCCCTTCCTCGCCCTGGGCGCGGTATGCACCGCCGGCGCGCAGTGCAACTCGGGCTTCTGCTCGCCCGCCTTCGACGGCACGGCCACCAGCTACTGCACCTCGGCTGCGTGCGCCGGCTGCCAGGGCGGTAACGCCACCGGCGCCTGCGTCAGCGCGACGTCGGGCGCCGACCCCAACAACTTCTGCGCGGTGGGGCCGTCTGCCACCTGCCAGCCCGGCACTTGCAACGGAAGCGGTAGCTGCACTCTCACAGCCAACGGCACCGACTGCGGCACTACCTGTACCTCGTCCTCCCTCAGCACCCGCGCATGCAATGGCGCCGGCACCTGTGGCCTTACCAGCACCTCCTGCGGCAGCTACGCCTGCGCCTCGTCCACCGCCTGCAAGACGACGTGCGCCACTCCCAGCGACTGCGC